>NZ_CAAAFR010000191.1:0-93985 GCF_900634745.1 Protofrankia symbiont of Coriaria ruscifolia | reverse complement strand
GAGGTTGCGAATGACAGAGGCGTCAGCGAGAATGGCGGATCGGCCCGGCCGGCCAGCTCGCTCCGTCAGTGTTGTCATGTGGTCCTTTCTGGAGTGCGGAGCATTCAGTCACTGTCAGGAGTCGGTCACGGCCAAGGGGCGATGCCGGCCCGGCGTGTCTGCTTGTGGATGCATCCACCCGGCCGTCGCTGGCTGATCGAACGCCCCGTCCTCGGACGCTCCTACTCAGTGAGTCGGAGACCCAGGCCTCCGGCAGCGCGAAAGAAAGATCATCGCGCTGCCTTTGGCCCTCTGGTGAGTCGGAGACCCAGGCCTCCGGCAGCGCGAAAGAAAGATCATCGCGCGGTCACCGCAGTAGCCTGCCCCGACCCGCTGACCCCGACCAGGGCATCTCCGCTCCTTGAACTGATAAGCGCCAAGCTAGCCGCTCGCTGGATCCAAGCTCTTACGCAGAGTAACACTCGTCGGCTGCTCTACGCGACGACTACTAGGAGTCGCAGCGACAGTGGCTGGAGCGGTCGTCGAGTAGGCGGCGGGTATCTTCCTAAAAACTGTCGTCTACCTGACAGCCAGCGGTGATATTGCGTCCCGCAGCTTCTGGAGCTGTCCGCCCGGTAGACGGCTTTTGCGCGGGTTATCCGGATTCCGGACGGGCACCCGCATCAGTGATCCAGGCCCCCGGGCCCCTGATGGGATGAGGACCTGGGCATTCGGCCTTCCCGGGGCTGGCTACCTGCTCGATCGTGCGTCATAGCGGTCTTGCGCGGCGCTGACCGTCAGGGCATGGTCCCGGATCCAGTCGAACAGCTGCCGCAGGGGCTGGGCCAGTCCCTCGCCGAGCGAGGTGAGGCTGTAGCTGACCTTGGGTGGGGATGAGGGCTCCACCGTGCGTTCGATCAGGCCGTCCCGGACCAAGGTGCGCAGGGTCTGGGAGAGCATCTTCTCGCTGATTCCTTCGATCTTCGTCCGCAGTTCGTAGAACCGGAGCGGACCGGCGCCCAGCCCGGTGAGGATCAGCACGCCCCAGCGGCTGGTGACGTGGTCGAGCACCGTACGAGCGGGACAGCCGCTGTGGAACGCGTCGTCACCCATACCGTCCTGGATGCTCTCGGAGGGCTGCGAACCTACCTTCATGTTATGAGCATACTCAGAAGTGGCTTCTTACCAAAAGTAATCTCCTATATTACGGTTACCCGAGACCAGAGACCCGAGATGGAGGCGCGATGAGTGGATCACGTGAGGTGGCATTGGTCACAGGGGCAGGCCGCGGCATTGGTGCGGCGACAGCCCGCGAGCTGGGCCGCCGTGGCTACCACGTGGTGGTCAATTTCCGGAGCAACGTCGATGCCGCCCGTGCGGTCGCCCTCGACGTCGAAGCCGCGGGGGCGACCGCTCAGTGCGTTCAGGCCGATGTCTGTGATCCCGATCAGGTTGAGAGGATGGTCGACGCCGTTCTGGCTGATCAGGGCCGTATCGACGTGCTGGTCTGCAACGCCAACACCGTAGCCCCACCGTTTGCCCCGCTTGCATCCCTGGCGTGGAAGGACTTCATCAACAAAGTCAGCGGTGAGCTCGCCGGGGCCTTCTTCGTCACCCAACAGGTACTGGCGGCGATGCGAGGTCATGGCGGCGGCCGGATCGTGTACGTCTCCAGTACCGCCGCCGACTACGTGGGGTCCAACAGACTCTCCCACTCGACGGCGAAGTCGGCACTGAACACCTTCAGCCGCCATGTCGCCGCGGAAGCGGCGTCATATGGAATCACTGTCAACACGATCGCCCCGGGCAGCGTTCGCACCGAGGCGACCGCTCCGATCTTCACGCCCGAGCGTGAGAAGCATCTCGAAACCCACTCGGTCCTGCAGCGTGTGCTCGAACCCGAGGACATCGCGGCGGTGATCGGCCAAACCGTTGATGTGGGTATGCGGAGCGTCACAGGGGCACTGATTCGCATTGATGCAGGCTTTGGTGTGCTGGTCGGCGGACCGTCGTCCACCGCGTGACCCGGGCGAAGGTACGTCCGGTCGGAAACATGCTCTTCACCTGATTGCACAACCGGGTTCTGTCCGGCCGCGGCTTTGGCATCCGCTTCGTGATGTATCCGTCCGGACGCCGTTTTCCGGTCGAACGCGCTGCCCTCGGTGCTTGGAGCCTGTTTTGGATGTTCTGCTTGAATTTTCCGGCCCGCCCGGCGAATGCAAGATCTAAGGCAGGCTCGCTACTTTGACCGGAAATTTTCTCGCCGGATCTGGGATTATCCTGAACGTGACCTCGATGTCGACCAAGGAGGAACTCAATGGCCACACTCAACGAGGACGCCCGGAATCTGCTGAGCCGACCGGTGTACGCCTGGGTAACCACCCTGCGTCCGGACGGGTCGCCGCACAGCACGGTTGTCTGGGTCGACGTGGATGGCGACGAGATCATATTCAACACGGCGATCGGTCGGGCCAAGGAGCGGTACCTGCGTAAGGACCCACGGGTTTCGATCGGTGTACTCGACCCGGATGACGCTTACCACCTGGTCAGCGTCTCGGGGTTGGCCCGCCTCGAGATCGACGGTGCCGACGCCGTCATCGATCACCTTGCGAAAAAGTATCTCGGGGCGGACAGTTACCCTTTCCGTCGGTCGAGTGAACAGCGGATCACGGTTCGAGTGAAACCGCAAAACGTCATCCACAACGTCGGCCGGTGACGGTTGTGTGACAGGTGTACGGCTTCAGTATCTCACCATAATCGGCCAGGAGACATCTTTCGGACGTGTTCTGGGCGCGCTGCTGCGAGCACGTCCGAGAATCGTGCGTTCTGCCGAAAACCGAAATTCGACCGTCGTCCGGGCTCGGCGAACCGGACCGGTGAGTGCCGACCCGGGCTTCGAGCGACCAGGCTCCGAGCGACCAGGCTCCGACGAAAGCGAGGCGTATACGCAGGTCCATGGTTTTCAAACGCGCTCCGGCGTGAACCTGATACGAGGGGCCGCACCAACGGTCAGATGGCGTGCCGCCAGGATGGCCCGCTCCGGAGACACTACGTGTGGTCGCTTTTTATGATCATATGATTGTAATGCGTTACGAGATGGCGACATGACGTCCGGACGGTGACGTGCCGTCCGGGAGGGCGGGTGGTGTCCGGAAGGGCAGGTGCCGTCCGGGAGGACGGGTGGCATCCTGATTTGACACCCGAACCGGGAACCGTTTTCATTACGCAGTCGTCCTCACGGTGGAGTCGTCTTGCGTATGTCACGGGCCCGTTCATCCTCAGGCATTGCCAGTCTTGCGCTGCTTGCTCTCCTCACCCTGCTTGCCGCCGGTTGCGGTTCCGGCGGCGGGTCCGCGTCGGCCGCGTCGTCGGAGAAGCTCAAGGTGGTGGCGACGACCACCCAGGTCGCGGACTTCGCGCGTGCCGTGGGCGGCGACCGGGTTCAGGTGATCCAGATCCTCAAGCCCAACGTCGATCCGCACGACTGCGAACCTTCACCGGCGGATGTCAAGGCCATCGGTGAGGCCGACGTGCTCATGGCCAACGGGGTCGGCCTGGAGAAGTGGCTCGACGCGACGATCTCCTCCGCGGGTTTCACGGGCACCCGGGTCGATGCCAGTCAGGGAGTGAAGATCCGTTCAGGTAACGGTGACGAGGAGGAGAAGGAGGGGGATCCGCACATCTGGCACAATCCGCTCAACGTGAAGATCATGATTGTCAGCATCGAGAAGGCGTTCACCGCCGAGGACCCGGCTGGTGCCGTCGCCTATAAGGCCAACCGCACCGCTTATGACGGCAGGATCGATGCACTTGACGCCGACATCGCGCGGCAGATCAGCTCACTGGCTCCCGCCGACCGCAAGTTGGTGACCAACCACGACGCATTCGGCTACTACGTCGACCGGTATCAACTGACCTTTGTCGGCTCGATCATCCCGAGTTTCGACACGTCGGCGGAGCTGTCCGGCCGCGATGTCAAGGATCTTGTCGAAAAGATCAGATCCATCGGAGTCAAAGCGATCTTCTCTGAGTCGTCGCTGCCGCCGAACACGGCCGAGACGATCGGTCGGGAGGCGGGTGTCAAGGTGGTGGCGGGCGAAGATTCGCTGTACGGCGACACCCTCGGTCCGCAGGGCTCGGACGGCGCGACCTACCTGCAGATGGAGGAGCACAACACCAGGACAATCGTTGACGCGCTGAAGTGAGGCAAGGCTCAGGTGAGGCACGTTGAAGTGGGGCGACAGATGGTGGACCCCCGAGCCGACGTCGGCGCCGGGTCACTCGTGGATGCAGCCGGTGACCGTCCCCCCGCTGTGGTCTTCGATCGGGCTAGCGTCGCCTACGGCCGGGTGCCTGTTCTCGAGGATGTGGACGGGGTGGTGAACGCGGGGCATATGGTTGCGCTCATCGGTCCGAACGGGGGCGGAAGTCGACTTTGATCAAGGCGGTTCTGGGGCTCGTCCCGGTCGTCCGCGGGTCCATCCAGGTGCTCGGCCGGACGCCGACTCAGGCCCGTCAGGACGTTGCCTATGTCCCGCAGGCCGACACTCTTGATCTTGTTTTCCGATCTCCGTCGGGCAGGTCGTGCTGATGGGCCGGTACCGCCAGGTCGGTTGGGTACGCAGGCCGCGCCGGTCCGACCGGCTGATCGCCGCCGAAGCGTTGGCCGCGGTGGGGCTTGCCCACCGCAGCGCCGACCGTTTCGGCACCTTGTCGGGCGGCCAGCGTCAACGGGTGCTGCTCGCGCGGGCGATGACCCAGCAGCCCAGGCTCCTGCTGCTGGACGAGCCGTTCAACGGTGTGGACGCGGTCTCCCGGCAGGCGCTGCTGTCGGCAATCGAAGGTTTGCGTGCGGCCGGTGCCACAGTTGTCGTCAGCACTCATGACCTGTCCCTGGCGCATCTGGCCTGCGACGACGTCTGCCTGGTCAACCGGCACCAGTTCGGTTTCGGTCCGACCGCGGCGACACTCACCCCCGACCGACTGCGGGCGGCCTACGGCAGTTCCGCGCTCGAGCTGCGGGGTGAGGGTGTCATCGTCGCTCATTCGTGAGTCGCCCGGTATGAGTCACGCACGTGTGAATCGCTCGTTCCCGGGTCGTCGGCTGACAAGGGGTCTGCTGACGGGGGAGCCGCTGCCAAGGGGTCCGCTGTGCTGAGCCGGTTGCTGGTGGATCCGTTCGCGCTGCCGTTCATGCAGCGGGCGTTGGTCGAGGTGCTGCTGCTCGGCGCGTTGGCGGGGGGTGTCGGGGTGTTCGTGGTGCTGCGCCGGCTGGCCTTCCTCGCGGACGCGCTCACCCACGCCGTCTTCCCCGGGGTCGTCATCGGATACCTGGTATCGCGGGAACCGGGGATCGTCCCGGGGGCGCTGGTTTTCGCGGTCCTGGCGGTGGTACTGTTCACCGCTTTTGCGGCCAGGGCACGGGTGAGTCAGGATGCTGCGCTCGCGATCCTGCTGACCTCGTTCTTCGGGCTGGGGGTCGTGCTTGTTTCGCGGCGGCGTTCCTACACCGCCGACCTGACGACCTTCCTGTTCGGTCGTGTGCTCACCGTCGACTCCACCCAAATCGCGCAGACAGCAGTGGTGGCTGTAGTCGTCAGTCTGGTGATGTATGCGCTGCGTAAGGAGCTGCTGCTGCGAACGTTCGACCAGCACACCGCACAGGCAATGGGCTACCGCGTCGTGCTGCTCGACCTCGCCCTGAACCTGATTATCGCTCTGGTCGTCGTCGCCGCGGTCAAGGCCGTCGGGACGATCCTCAGTATCGCGCTCCTGGTCGTTCCGGCGGCTACCGCCCGGCTGCTGTCCGATCGTCTGCTGGTCGTGACCGGGCTCGCGGTCCTGCTCGGCATGCTCGGCGGATGGCTGGGGCTCGCGGCCAGCTATGAGGCGTCGATCAACCATGGGGTACGGCTGGCCTCGGGTGCCACGGTCGTGCTCGCGCTGGTCGCGTTCTATCTGCTTGCGTTGGGCGTCGTCCCGCTTGCCCGGCGTCGCCGGCGTCGGCGCATGAAGCTGCCACCCGAGGTCGCGGACGTCGGTGAGCTCTCGGCCGGCCGGCTTGCCCCGGGGACGCACACGGGCGGGGGTGTCCGCTAGATGGCCGTCCTGAGTCTGCTGTCGGACTCCTACACCCGCCGTGCCCTGGGCGAAGCGGTGTTCGTCGGTGCGCTGTGCGGTGCCGTCGGTGTGCACGTGGTACTGCGTCGGCTGAGTTTTTTCGCGATGGCCATGACGCATGCCACCTTCCCGGGGGTCGTGCTCGCGGCGATCCTGGGCGTCAACATCTACCTCGGTTCGGGGATTTTCGGCTTCCTGGTGGTCCTTGCCGTGGCCGCGCTGTCGGCCCGTGGCGACAACGCGAGCGTCACCGGTGTCGTGCTGTCCGGCAGCTTCGCGCTGGGGGTGTTACTGCTGTCGGCGCAGACGGGGTTCACCAGGGACCTCACCGCCTATCTGGTCGGATCCATCCTCACGGTGCAGGCCGGTGACCTGGTGACCTCCGGGATCACCGCAGCCGTCGTGCTGGTGGTCCTCGCGCTGCTGTCCAAGGAACTCGTGTTCGGGGCCTTCGACCGGGATGCGACTGTCGCGATCGGTTATCCGGCCGGCCGGCTCGACGTCGTCCTCCTGCTGCTGATCGAGGTGACGATCGTGACCTCGGTGCCGGCAGTAGGGACGATCCTTTCGGTCGCGCTGATCGTGGCGCCGGCGGCGACGGCCCGGCTGTGGTGCGACACCGTGGGGGGCATGACCACGCTCTCGATCGTCATCGGAGTCGCAAGCAGTGTCATCGGCCTGGTGATCAGCGAACAGTGGTCTGTGGCGGCCGGCGGCGCGATCGTGCTCACCGCTTCGGGAATCTTCGTGTTGTCGGCGCTCCTCGTCCCTGCTACCGGGACGCTGGTCCGTCGCCGGCGCGCTCGTGCGGGGACGGCGGAGGGTCCGGGCCGGTTGCCTGCGCCCGGCGCATATCCGCATGGTGCGCCGGGGCCGGCAACCGGCACCGGCGTCAGCAGTTGACGAACTCCGGCTGCTGGTTGAGTACCTGGCTTTCGTTGGAGACGAATCGCTGGTACTGCTCCCCGCCGACCGTCTCCGGACGGAATGCGGCCAGGCGGTGGCAGTTCTGGAAGGCGAGCGCCACGCCGAAGCGTCGTTCCAGAGCCGCCCGGACTGCGCTGCTCGCCATTGCCCGCAGGAGCTGGCCCTGTGCCGCGTCGTCCGGCGGTGGGACAAGATTGTCCGTGAAGTCACGATCGGTGCCGGGTAGCTCGCCGGCGAGCCGTTCGACCAGGTCATAGGCGTATGGCAGTGAATCGCGCACGCAGGCCAGGAAGGCGTCGTCCGCGACGTGGCCGCGTTCGGCCTGCGCGAGCAGATCGGGGGAGACGGTCAGGGACACGGAACCTCCTGGACGCTCGGGGACGGTTCATCCGAGCCGAACTGTCTCCGATCTGGAAACCGTTGTCAATACGGATTGCGCTGAGGTGGCCGCCGGGTGCCGAGGCGGTCGTCAGGTGTCGGGTGCCGGATGACCGCAGGGGTAGGCCGCCGGCGCCACTGACGATCAGCGGCGCCGGCGTGGCGGCTGATCAGCTGATCAGCTTCATGAGCTCACGCCCGTCCACCCAGGCGTCGGTGACGCCGACAAATCTGTTGTCGGACCACCGCAGGATTCGTACCGCCGTATTGCAGACCGACGGGAAGACTTTTATCTGGGTGCCGTCACAAGTGAACGGATGGGCCATCACGTTCGGATGCTCCCGGGTCGCCCTGAAAGCATTCCGAAGATCGGTGGGGGTCGTCTGTGCGGTTTCGGCGAGCAGCGAGCGTACCGTGAGGACGGTCGAGAAGGACGCCTGCGACAAGGGTGACCGCGAAGCTTCCGGTACTTTTTCCAGGAATGCCTTGGTGTCCTGGTCACCGCCGGTGGCGTCGAGCGGAAGATAACCGGAGACGAAGTTGATGTTCCCGGTGGCCCGACCGCCGGCACGCGCTACCGCGGGCGTCGCGCAGGAACCGACGAAGTACATCGGGGCCTTCACCTGGAGTGTGCCCGCAACCTGAGCGATTCGGGCGCACGACTGGGCCGGGAAAACGACGACGATTGCGTCCGGATTCCCGGACGCGACCTGGTTGACGGCCGGGGCGAAGTCCGCCGTATCGACCTTCTCTGAGACCAGCAGGACGTCTGACACCCCCTTGGCCCGTAGAATCCGCTGGGATCCCTGAATGGCGGCGGTCAGGAGCCCGGGCAGGTCCGCGTACAGGGCATGGACCTTCGTGGCGTGTTTGGTCGCTGTCAGGTACTCGGTAATTCCGAGCAGTTCCGTGAGCGTGCCGCCGGTCAGCGAGAAGGAGTTGGGTGAGCTCAGTTCCCCGCTCAGCTGAGGTGATCCGCTGACATAGGGAATGCCGGCCTGCTGATACAGCGGCATGGCCGCCTCGGTGCTCAGATCCACCCCGCCGACCACGGCCACGGGTCCCGCGGCAATGAGTCGGTTGGCACAGTCCTGGGACGACTCCGGTGAGCCATTTGTTGCGCAGGGGACGAGTTCAAGAGGTCGGCCGTGAACTCCGTCGAGCGTCGCGTTGGCGTAGGCGACGGCGCTCTCGGCGGCTATCCGAGTCTCGGGAAACGACCCGAGCGGGGTGTTCTCCATGGAGACGAAGCCAAGCTTGACAGGCGGTCCGCTCAGGTGGTTTGCCGATCTGCTGTCTGCTTGACCTGGGCTGTTGGATCGGCTGCCGCGCTGGCTGGTGCACCCCACGAGGACGACCAACGTGACTGCGGCTGCTGCGACGACACGGCGGGACAGCGTCATATTGCCAGAAGTTACACTGCCTTAGCCCGCAAGGCACCGCCTTGGTCCACAACGGACTGCCCTGTCGATTGGAGAGCGTTGTGTCCACGTATGTCGCGGCACTGATCCTGGGTCTGGGCGCAGGCGCGGTGTATGCGGCGCTGGGGCTTGGGCTGGTGCTAATACACCGAGCCTCGGGGGTAGTCAATGTTGCGCACGCCGCGTTCGCAATGTACGTCACCTACCAGTATGCGGAACTGCGGGATGTCGGGGACATCGTCCTGCCCGTCGTGGGCCTTCCGCCCCGTATTCATTTGACCGACAGTCCTACCTTCACGCTGGCGTTGACCGTGTCACTCGCCATGGCCGCACTCCTCGGCCTCCTTGTGTACTTTCTCATATTTCGGCCTCTTCGGCACGCCCCGCCGGTCCTGACCCTGGTTGCCTCGGTCGGTCTCATGATTGCGTTGCAGGCGTTGGCGGTACTGCAGTTCGGGTCGGACAACAGGTTTATCGACTCCGTGCTCCCGCAGGCGTCCTTTTCCGTGTTCGGGGTAACCGTTCCGATCGATCGCCCGCTGCTCGCGATGCTGGTGGCGGCCATCGGCACGCTCATGTGGGCAGTATCCCGGTGGACCCTGTTCGGGCTCGCCACCAAGGCGGTCGCAGAGTCCGACGAAGCGGTGGAACAGTTCGGTTACCGGCCCGAGGCCGTCGCCGCGGTGAGCTGGGTCGTGGCGTCCGTACTCGGCGCGCTCGCCGGAATCCTGGTCGCACCGATCAGCGTGTTGAGCCCTTCCACGTACACCTTGTTTATTGTTCCCGCCCTCGCGGCGGCGCTGCTCGGTGGGCTTTCGTCGTTCGGTGCCACCATCGTCGGGGCGCTTCTGCTCGGTATGCTTCAGTCGGTTCTCCTGCCCCTGCAGCATGATGTTCCATGGCTCAACCAGCCCGGTCTGCGGACGTTGTTCCCGCTGATCGCCCTCATTGCCATCGCGGTTACCCGTGGCCAGCTGATACCAGGGCGGGCCAGGGCCGTGTCGGTCGCGCGGCTGCCTCGGGCGGAGCCGACAGGACGTCCGTTGCGTGATCTCGCCGTACTCGTGCCGGTCGGAATGCTCGCGCTGTTCGTCCTTACCGGCCCCTATCGGCTGGGCCTGGAACGTAGCCTGGCCGCCGCCGTGGTGTGCTTGTCCTTTGTCGTATTGACCGGATTCGCCGGCCAGCTCTCCCTTGCGCAGATGTCGCTGGCCGGTGTGGCCGGGTTCCTGCTGGCAAGGTTGCAGGGCGGCCTCGGCGTGCCGTTCCCGCTCGCGCCACTGCTCGCCACCGCGGCGGCCACCGCCGCGGGCCTGGTGCTCGGGGCGCTGTCGCGGCGGATACGAGGGGTCGATCTGGCCATCGTCACGCTCACCGCCGGGGTCGCTTTCCAGGAGATCATATTTGTGAATCCGCTGATCACAGGTGGGCTCGCCGGATCGGTCGTCCCGCCGCCCAAGCTTTTCGGGTTCGACCTCGGCGTGGCCGGGGAGGGTTTTCCGCGGCTGGAATACGGGTTGCTCAGCCTTGCGGTGTTCGCGGCATGCGGTTTCGGGGTGGCCCGGTTGCGTACCTCGACATCAGGTCTGCGCATGCTTGCGGTCCGCTCCAACGAGCGGGCGGCATCGGCCGTGGGCGTCGACGCCGCCCGGACCAAGCTGCTCGCCTCAGCCGCCTCCGCCGGGATCGCCGGTTTCGGCGGATGCCTGATCGGCTACGGTCAGGGCAGGCTGTCGTTCGACTCCTTCGGGGTGTTCGCGTCCCTGTTCTTTCTGGCGATCGCGTCGGTCGGTGGGGTGATGAGCGTGCGTGGGGCGGTGCTGGGCGGCCTGCTGGCACCCGGTGGCGTGGTGTTCACAGTGCTTGACAACTTCGGTCATCTCGCGCGGTACCAGTCGCTGCTGTGCGGTGTCGCTCTGGCCGTTCTGGTGGTGGTACGCCCTGAGGGACTTGCCTACAACGCCCGACGACCTCAGCCGGCCCGACACGCCGAGGTGGCCCGGTGACCATGCGCCTGGACATCAGCGGACTGTGCGTCCGCTACGGGAAGGTCGAGATCGTCCACGACGTGTCGTTCACCCTGCACGCCGGACAGGTGACCGGGCTCATCGGGCCGAACGGCGCAGGGAAGACCACGCTGATAGACGCGATCACAGGATTTACGCCGTCCAGCGCCGGCAGGATCATCCTGGATGGGACGGTGCTGAACTCGCTGCCGCCCCATGAGCGGTTCCGCCGGGGTCTTGCCCGTACCTTCCAGTCACTGGAACTGTTCGAGGATCTGTCCGTCGCCGAGAACCTGGCGGTCGCCGGGCCGGAACCCGCCTGGACGTTGGAGCTGGGCGCGGTCGCGGACCGGCTTCCGGCCACGCTCAACCACGACGAACGGCTCGCTGTCGGGCTCGGTCGGGCTCTGGCCGCGGGCGGTCAGGTGCTGCTCGTGGACGAGCCGGCGGCCGGTCTGGATTCGGCCGCCCGGTCCATCCTCACCGGCCGGATACGACGGCTGGCCGAGCGTGGTTGCGCGATCCTGCTCGTCGACCATGACATCAAACTGGTCTTCGAGGCGTGCGACGATGTCGTGGTGCTCAGCGGCGGCCGGGTGGTCGCGCACGGCCCGCCGGCGGAGGTCCGCGACCGCGCCGAGGTTCGCGAGGTCTACCTGGGCGCTCCTCCGGCCACCACGGTGCGGTTGCCCGCGCAGGCCCGCTCGGACCGGGCGCTGGTCGTCGAGGAGGTCGTCAGCGGGTATGCGGGCGTCCCCGTGCTGCACGAGGTTTCGCTCGAGGTCCGTGCCGGTGAGGTCGTAGCGCTGCTGGGACCCAACGGCGGCGGCAAGACAACCCTGGTCCGGACGGTGGCCGGGATGATCACGCCGTTCGACGGCCGGATGGCCGTGCTCGGGCAGCCGACGCGCCGTGTGCACCCGGCCGGACTCGCTCGCCGCGGCCTGGCAGTGGTGCCGCAGGGAGGCACATCACTGCGGGGCCTGACGGTCCGCCAGATCCTGCGGCTGGCCGTCGGCCGCCGGCCCGGTGACCAGATCGAAAAGACGTTGGAGAGCTTTCCCGCCCTGCGTCCCCTGCTCGACCGGACCGGCGGCGAACTTTCCGGGGGCGAGCGGCAGCAGCTCGCGCTGGCCAGCGCTGTCGCCCGCCGGCCGCGGCTGCTACTGGTCGACGAGTTCTCCTCCGGTCTGGCAACCGATCTCGCATTGAGCCTGCTGGCCGTCCTGCGACGTCTGGCGGACGAGCACGCCACCGGCATTCTGCTGATCGAGCAGCACGTGTCGCTCGCTCTCGCAGCGGCGGATCGCGCGTACATCCTCGACCGGGGCCGGATCGCGTTCAGCGGCACCGCGGCAGCTCTCGCCGCCGACCCTGATCTGATCAATGCCAGCTATTTCGGGATCGGTTCGTCAAATGAGCGGCAGCCAGGCATCCTGCGGCCTCCCGGACCCACGGGATCGGCCTCCGGACCCGCCGGATCCACCTCGCCGATCCGGAAGGAACCCCGAGCGCGGGCGGACGTGAATGAGCATCGACATGAATGACCATGGTTCGGCGCCCGCACCGCCCGGTGGACCTCGTCCGGGCAGCGTGCTCGCGGTGATGGCCCACCCCGACGACGCGGAGCTGTGGGCCGGTGGCACCCTCGCCCTGCACGCCCGGGCCGCCCGTGTCACTATCGCGGTCCCGCGCAACGCCGCCGACCGGATGGCCGAGGCCGAGGCGGGTGCGCGCATTCTCGGCGCACACCTGCACGTCCTCGACACCGACCGGATCGTGGCCGAGATCCAGGAGCTGCTGATCGGGCTGTACCCCGAGATCGTGGTGACCCATCCACTGGCTGATGTCCACCCGCGCCACCGGCGTGTTGCCGCGGCTGTGCTCGAAGCTCTGCCGCAGGCGGTGCTCACCAGCGGCCGTCCGCATCGGGTCTACACCTGTGACAGCTACAACTCCCTGACCGTGGACGGGCCGGTGCGTGCCACCGCGATCGTCGACGTCACCACCACTTTCGACGTCAAGCTCCGGGCGCTGTGCGCGCACGGCGGCACCCAGCCGATCAGTGAGGAGTTCGGCCCCATGGCCGAGAACCTCGGTCGACTGTGGGGTGCCCGAATCGGAGTCGCCTACGCCGAGGGATTTATGGCACTACCCGTCCTCGGACGGCTGCCCAGTGTGACCTGTCTCTGACTGGCCGAAAAGCGCGCGATTGTGGTTTTCGCGCGCTCGGCGGTCCCGCAGAGCCTGTGTTCTACAGGAACATGCCCCGCCTATGGTCGACCATCGGCGGCCGAAGACGTCACAGCGTAGATGGGTGTCAACCTATGGTCATGGTGACGACTCCCAGGCATACGCTCGCATACAACTTCTGCCATGCGTGGGCGCGGCGGCAGCAGACGACTGGATGGATGGCGCGGCAGGTGGACGGACGCGGGGCTGGTGACGGTAGGGCTTGCCGTCCTGTGCGGGCTCGTGGCGCTGTGGATGCGGGTGCCGGCCTTCTACCCGGCGACCGTGGACGCGGGACGAGCCGGGGTGATCGCGGCGACCCGTACCGACATCGGGATCGCCGCCGTGGCCCTGGTCGTTCTCGCCGGGATGATGATCGGCCTGGCCGAGACCTGCCGGGCGAATGCCCATGCTCGTGATGCCGACCGCCGTATGTGGGAGCGGGAGCTTGCCGGGCAGTTGATCGAGCGCTACACCCGTGCGGTCGACCAGCTCGGTTCGGACACGTTGGACGTGCGTCTCGGTGGGATCTACGCGCTTGAACGGATCGCGAAGAGTTCCCCGGAGGATCACCCCACCGTGGTCGAGGTGCTCTCGGCGTTTGTCCGGGAACACGCGGTCGCGGCCCGGCCCGATGCCAAGCCGGCGGCGGCAGGCGTTCATGCCGGTGCTTTCGGTGATGAGAACGGCTCTTGCGGGGTGCTCACCGGTTCTTGCGGGGTGCCCATGGCAGGTGGGCCGGATACCGACGTCCAGGCGGCGATCACGGTCCTTGGCCGGCTTCCCCACCGGGAGGGAGTTTCCCGCGCTGATCTGGTCGGTGCCGACCTCACCGGCGCCCAACTGGGCCGGGCAGATCTTGTTCGGGCCCACTTGGCCGGCACGGACCTCTCCGGTGCCTGTCTGGTCGAAACGAAACTCACCCGTGCCGAACTCATCGGTGTGAACCTGCATGGCGCCCAGCTCGACGGGGCGGAGCTGACCGGTGCCCTGCTGGACCGGGCCGTCCTGCGCGGTGCCCGGCTGGCGGGGGCGGATCTCACCGGCGCCTGGTTGGACGGAGCCGATCTGACCGGTGCGCGCTCGCTGACACAGGAACAGCTCGAAGCAGCGCACGGGGACGCCGCCACGACGCTGCCGGAAGGGCTCACGCCGCCGGAGTCCTGGCCGGCGTCCTGGCCCGCGGACGTGGCGTTCCCGCTCTGAGCGTTCCAGGGAGCGGGGCTTCCCGGACCTCCAAGATCGGACGATCAATATCCACCGGACACGGCCTGGAGCCGGAGATAACGCGATCATGTTTCTTCCGTGGTGAGGTCCGTGAAGGCTGCTCCCGGCCACCGACGTGAGTACGTGAATCCCGGCGTGGGCGGAATACCCACCGCATACCCACTGCGCACCGGTCGTTCGGCTGCGCAAGCAAACCCTGGACGGCCCGTCCGGACGTGACCTGGTTATCAGTTTCCCGACTCCATGGCCGGGCAGAAAGGCCCTGAAGATCCGAGGACTTCCGCCGCCGCCTTACCGGCTGCCCGCCTGTGGCGGGGGCGAGGTGGATCCCGTGAGTGGGTATTTGGCGGGATGCTTCGGGCGTATTTAACGCTCCGTAATCATCATTACTGTAAGAAGTTGGCTCATTGCCGACCGGAGTTTCCAGTAGAGATCATATTTGTGGCTTCTGCATGCCTTCAGGATTATGGATCTTGAAAATCTGACTTCGCTCTGATCTGAATCAAGATGGGAATGTGATGAGGATCACGGTGTTGGTGATGACGCTGGAGATCGTTTAATTGTGTCGAATCGGGTTTTAAGGACAAAAAGGAAGGAGGCAGCCGGGGCGATGACGCTGCCCCGACTGCCTCCACTGCCCTCGGCGCCTTCCCGGTGCCGGAGCAGAAAACCGGTCTCCGTCGCGGAGATCGGATAGAACGTCGCCGTCAGTGACCCGGAGGTCTGAACTTCCCGGATCTGCCGGATCGGCGAAGCCGAGCCGGCAGGAACCCCGGGCGGGGAAGGATCATGATTGCGTTGCCTTGGCCTTCTAGGCCGAGCCGACGGCGGTCAGGGCGACGCGGGCGTGATCGGTGAGATCGGCGGCTCCCGGGCATCCGGTAAGTTCGATCTCACGGCACAGCGTCGCGACATCCCTTCCGGCCATACCGGAGTCGAGAAGAGCCGCCTGTTCGACGGCCTGATGCCCGAGTTGAACCGCAGCCTCGGCATCTCCGGCCCGGACGTGCGCCACGCCCAACCTAGTCATAGCTTCCACGCGGGCGCGTGGAAAATCACCGGCCAGGCCGTCCGCCGCGGTATCCAGATAAGGAATCGCCGCTGCCCCGTCGCCGCTGGACAACAGCGCCTCACCGGCGAACAGGGAAATACAGGACGGTACACACCAGTAAATATGCGGCGGATCCTCCGCCGGCTGGGACTGGCTGATGAGATGAACCGCGTCCTCGGCAGTTCTTGCGGCCGAGGCGCTTTCACCCGCGCGGCCGTACGCGAGTGCGAGTGCACCGGAGATTGCTGCCTTCTCCGTGGCGGTCATCGCCGTACGGGCTCCGGCCTGAGCCGAGCGAAGCATGGTGACGGCGTCGTTCGGATCGCCGTACCAGGATGCCTGCTCGGCCATGCAGCGCAGGATGTTGGCCCCCAGTGCCGGTTGCCCGGCCTCGCCGGCGGCCCGCAGCGCCACCATCCACAGGCGCTGGGCGCCTCCGTGGTAGCCGCTGTCGAACGCCGCCCATCCCGCCAGGCGGGCGAGCTCGGCGGCGACGGCGTACAGCCTTGCCTCGTGGGCGTGGCCGTACACCGCGGTCCGCAGGACGCGTACGGCGACCCGCAGTTCCGCCATGGACAGTTCGTATATGTCATCTCCTCCGAGAACGTCATCCATTCGGCGAAGCGTTTCGACCCGCCGCTCGAAGCCCCCGACGAGCGAGTCGCTCACACGCTTTCCTTCGAGTGCCGCGGCAAGTCCGGCTGAATCGGTCATGAGCCAGTGGTGTGCGACCGAGGTCAGCGCCACGCCGGACACGCTTAGAAACATCCGCCTTTCCATGTTGGCGGTCACCTCCTCGAACCCGACGTTCAACCCGTCAGGTCTCCACAGAAGGTCGAGATCGGCGTCTGCCCATCGAGCCTCCCCATCGTCAACTGAATTGGACAGGAGTGCCAGAGCCCCGGTTTCGGGCCCGGTGTAGTCGCATGCCCAACCTAGGGCAACGACATTCGTGCAGTAATAGCGAGCAAGGAGATCACAGTGTTCCCAGCTTGGGCGCTTGCCGCCCTCGTACTCCGAGAGGCGCTGTGCGGTCAACGCATCCCACGGTCTACCGATGTCCTCGGCGAGACTCTTGATCTCTTCCGCTGCCCGCGCCAGAGACAGGCCGCGGATCTGGCGTGCATGCTGCAACGGACCGATGGTAACCCTTCGAGGAGGCATCTGACCTTCTCCCATTTGGCCGTCATGTCAAGGCATGTACTCGGAACGTAGCCAACCCCCCCTCCGGAGTCTAAGGACCCGCGGTCACCTGTGGTGAGTCGTTGTTCCCGGTTGGTCCGCGGGGGAGCACCTTGATTTTTCCCGGATTCCGCCTCAGCCGGTATTCGTCGGCCCCGTATGCGGCCCCAGCCGGAACCTCGCTGCGGCGGGACTCGGGCACACGCGGAGTATCCGGACGGTGATCGTGCGGATCTGTGAACTGGCCGGTGGATGTCCCGGCGCGCACTGAATTCCATCATCCTGAGCGAATGCGGGGTACTGGCTGTTGTCTTCCAGGCCTTATTTCCGGGTTCTGCGGACCCCCGTGGGTGCTATTCCCCGATCCCCCGTTCTGAAACATTGCGAGTAGACAGCAACTTGGGCCGGCCGTACGCTTCTGCTCGATTTAGTCTTCATGTCGACGCGACCACAGGACGGTGTCGGATGAGCAGAAGAGTTCTTGTACTGGATGCCGACGGCGAGTTGCGCGGTCAGTTCGAGGATATGAACTCCACATACATGTGGAGCCACGTTCGGACGCAGGAGCCGCAGTCCGCAGAGGATTTGGAAGTCTGGCGCCAGCGCAGCGCCTGCCGGGACGAGGACCCGGAGTTGTTCTTCCCCGTCGGTACCACCGGACCGGCCTTGCGGCAGTTGGAGGAGGCCAAGGCGGTCTGCCGCCGTTGTCTGGTGATCCGGGAATGCCTCAACTGGGCGCTTGGCACCGGGCAGGATGCCGGGGTCTGGGGTGGCCTGGACGAGGATGAGCGCCGTGCGCTGCGTCGCCAGCTGGTCAACCCGCCGGCACCCAGGGTGTCCCAGTGAGCACGCCGACGTTGCAGCGCATCGCCTCCCCGGCGCCGATGGCTCGCGCCATGGCCGACTGGCAGCACGCGGCAGCTCGGTTGTGGATTGCCGCACGTGAATATGCCGAGGCTGTGACCTCGGAAAGCGATGTCATGATGTCGCTTGCCCGGCTGATTGCCGATGGCGCACCGGAAGAAGAGATCGACCAGGCTCGTACACTGCTCGCGCATCTGATGGTCGTACGCGCTGATGCCGGCCGTCGCCTGGGCCTGACCGCATTGCCGGACGATCTCGCTCGTGCCGGCCGGGACCTGCTGTCCGCCGCCCCGTCTGCGCGGGAGCGCACGATCCCCCGACCTCGACAGAGCGCGGTCTGATGATCCGACTCGCAGGGGCGGCGACAATGATCGTCGACCGTCCTCGAGCAGGGGGCCGCAGCCCCCGGGGAACGGTTCGCCAAGGTCCCGACGCACCGGCGCGCCCGCGTCGCAGGAACAACGGCCGGTTTACCGGAAATGCGGCGGCTGTTACCGCAATAAAATGTCCGCTGCTCGTCGGGGTCGGTTTTGGCCGCATGCCCAGGGCTGGCGCGAACCCGACAGGAAATCGTCACGACATAACACCACGTGGATCTCCGTGTCACACGTCGACCACCTCGGCCACGACACGGCGGCGAAGGGAGGAGGCTCGGCGGCCGCCGGCTGCGTCCGGGTTCATCGAGCCCGGCCTCCTCAGCTGAGGACTACGTGGTCGAAAAAGCTCCCCGGGGTGGTTGTCGACAATGGTCGTGACCCCCGGGTGAGACCCCGGCGCGGGCCATCTGACGCTCCCCTCCGCGGATGGATGGCCCGCGCCGGTCGGTAAAGCAGACCAGGCACCGAAATCGGATTCGATCATTTCTCCGCGCCGCCCGTGGTACCAGGGCAGAGCGTGACCGGGTAGCGATCCGACTCCTTTGGAGCGCCCAAGGACGGGGTGTCACGAGATGACACTCCTGCTCTCGGGCACTCCTAATCCTGCATTGCAGGCTTCTTGCCGCCGCCTCGAGTGGCTGCACAAGTGGAAACGACGCGACAGGTAACCGAACCGTACTTGCGCACGAGTGACACGAGTGAAAGGAGCCGGCTGTGACGAACTGGCATGTGCGGTCCTACGACACCACCGATCACACCGCGACGGTCCGTTTGCTTGAGGAGGTCAGATCCGACGCGGAAGGGCCGTCCTTTGATCTGACCGACACGGTTCTTGCGCTGCGGGAGGACACCCCCGCGGTTGTCGCCGTCACACCCGATCAGTTCGTGGGCGTCGCGGTCGCGAAATATGAACGCGGGCATGCCCAGGTACTTGCGCTGGCAATCGCGCCAGCATGGCGCTACCGGGGGATCGGGTCTGCTCTCCTCCAGGCGCTGGAGAATCAGTTGCTTCACGCCGGGCACCGCCGCATCACCACACTGCTCGCTCCGGGGCAGTTCGGCGAACTGGCCTTCCGCAACCGGGGATTCAGCAAGACGGGGCTCACGCTCTACGAGAAGTACGAACCGCTGCGACCGGCGGACGTCACGACCGTGGAACGCTGGGGCGGCACTCTGCTCACCGCGGCTGAATGGCACGGCCTCGCCGGTATGGCCGACGGCAAGAGACTGGTGGAACAGCGGCTGCTGCTTCCCATCAAGGAGAACGAGCTGGCCGAGACGTATGGGGTGGTCACCCCGACGGCCATGCTCCTGTTCGGGCCGCCGGGCACCGGCAAGACATCATTCGCCCGGGCCGTGGCGGCACGCCTGGAGTGGCCGTTCGTCGAGCTGCTGCCGTCCCGGCTGGTCGCGGCGGGCGGTGGCAACCTAGCGGCTGAACTGCGCACGGCCATCACCGAGCTCATGCAGGTCGAGCGTGTGGTGGTCTTCATCGACGAGGTCGACGAGATCGCGCAGTCCCGGGACGCCGTCGGGCCGGAAAGCCAGTCCGTGGTGAACGAGCTGCTGAAGGCAATTCCCCAGTTCCGCAGCGCGCCGGGGCGCCTGCTGATCTGTGCGACGAACTCGATCGCGGCTCTCGACCCGGCGTTCATCCGACCGGGCCGTTTCGATCTTGTCCTTCCGGTCGGGCCTCCGGACGCGCCCGGACGCCGCCTTCTGCTCGACCGCTTCCTCGAACGGATCGACAACAAGCAGGTCGACATCGAGCCGGTGGTCGCGGCGACGGAGCTGTTCACGCCGGCCGACCTCGCCGCCACGGTCCAGCGGGCAGTGGCGGCCGCCTTCCATCGTGCGGTCGACAGAGGAGAGCGGCTTCCGGTGACCACGGACGATCTGCTCGCCGCGGCACGCTCGTCGCGGCCCACCATAAGCTCGGAGGAGCTCGAGCGCTTCCGAGCCGATGCAAAGATCTTTACTCGTAGCTGAAGCAGCGTCTGCCTCCACTGCGCTCCCCCCACGGACGGTCTCCCCGGCTTTCTCAAGGCCTCCGAGCGCGCGAAAATCATGGTCGTGCGCTCTTCGGTCGGCTAGTTATAGATCTTGTTTCGAGACCGTCTCCGGTGACGGATACAGGTTCGGTCACCGCTCTGGTCGTCGACCCGAGGCAGATCGGGAAGCGGCTACGATCCGCGAGACACCGGCCGTCGCGGGCCCGTGTCCGTTGCCCGAGGCGGGCAGGTATCGGTTGTCTGTCGGGTTCACCGGGTTCATGTCATTCGTCTGCATTGCTACCGATGGTGCACAGTTGATGTTCCCGTGTCTACAGCGATCCGGCAGTGTTGTGTTGTGTGTGTCTTGTGGATGACTGCAACCTTGTAGCGCGAACGTCGATGATCGCCTGTGTGTAGATGGCTCATGACAGCGCCGTCGCCCGTCCGGCGCCGGCGCCGGGGTGCGGTCCTGCCCTCATCCCTGCCGCGTGGCGCGGCCCGCTCGTGGTCGTATCGTGGTGATCGGCGTTTCCTTGTTCGTTGGTTGTGGTCATGATGGGGACAGTGCGGACAGTGCGGACAGATGGAAACGCGGTCACAGCGACCGACGGTGGCCTGTTGGGTCCGTTGGGCCTGTTGGTTGTGCTGGTCGTCGCTGACATCGTCGTCCCGCGGATCAATCTGACCGGTTTCTACGGGCTGGTGCCCCTGCTCGCCTCCGCCACCGGCGCTCCGGTCGCCACCGTGATCGTGGGGCTTGCCGCGGTGGCCGCGAGCGTGGTGTCGGGCGCGTGGGAGGACTTCGGGAGCGGGCAGCACGTCACCGCCTGTCTCCTCGTCGCTATCCAAGCCGGCGTCGCCGTCTACGTCGCGGTGATGCGGCTGCGTCGGGAGAGGGAGCTGGGACGTGTCCGCGCTGTTGCCGACGTGGCCCAGCGCGCACTGCTTCCGGCCGTTCCCGGGGCCGTCGACGGGATCGCGTTCGCCGCTCGTTACCTGTCCGCCGCGGCCGAGACTCTCGTCGGCGGCGACCTGTACGAGGTGGTGACGGCACCCGCCGGCACCCGAATGATTATCGGGGATGTGAAGGGCAAGGGGCTGCCAGCCGTCCGGCTGACCACGGTCGTTCTCGGCGCGTTCCGGGAGGCCGCCGTCGTCTATCCGGAGATCGAGCGGGTCGCCGAGGCCTGTGCTCGGGCGGTCTCTCGGGAGGCGGGTGCCGAGGACTTCGTTACCGCCCTGATCGTCGACATCCAGCCGGACGGCACGCTGTGGCTGATCTCGGCGGGGCACCCACCACCGGTACTCCTGTCCGGGGACTCTGCCCGTCCGCTGCAGATCACTGAGCCCAGCCCTCCGCTCGGTATCGCCGAGCACTTCACGGCGACCACCGGCAGGTGGGATCCTGGCGACAGGCTGCTGCTGTTCACCGATGGTCTGATCGAGGCACGCAACAGCGAACGGGCCTTCTTTCGCCTTGACGACCACCTTGCCGCGCTCACGGCCGTCACTCTCGATGCCGCCCTGGACCGCCTCGTCTCCCATGTACACGGTCACGTCGGTGGCAACCTGCACGACGACCTCGCGCTGCTCATCGCCGAGCGGTTGCCCACGCTGACCACCCGGACGGTCGAAAGTGTCGGAACCCTGCACGGCCGGACCGCCGGCCGGCTGTAGGTAGAGGTGTGGGCGGGCGTGCTCCGCGGCGACCGTGATCGTTGTGATCGTTGTGATCGTTATCTGAAATAGCCTATTTATATCAATTTTGTCTTTTTTGCCGGTTTCTGTTTCGTACGTCGTTAGTCATCTCACTCCTGCGTCGTGCGGGCATTTTTGTCCGGATGGCCCGGCTGCGGGCGGGCACTGACCACGACCTGCTGCTGACCGGCGACCTGGTACGGACAACCGGCGGCGGACGGCCTGTGTACCGTTCCCGCGTGTATCCGGTCGGTAAAAAGAAGGTTTCATCCGCCGTCCGTTGTCGTACGGTTTGTGATCCTCGGCATCGATGCTGAGGATCCGGCCGGTACGCTTTGACACGAGTGGGCGAGAAAGGAGATTTGATAATCGTGCTGCGTCTCACTCGGAAATCTCTGTTTCGTGTCGGAAATTCGGCCGGTCTGCCGGCGGGTCAGGGTCTTGCAAACCGGCCGGTTCGGGGGCCCCGGGCCTCCGGGCCGCTGAAGGCGTGTTACTGATGGTCGACGTTCCGGAGGTTTCGGTCAGGGCACTGGGGCCCTGCCGGATCGCGTCGCCACTGGCACCGCTGATCGATGACAAGCGGACGACTCAGCACTACGTCGACGAGGACGATCGCGTACTCCTCGACGACACGTTGTCGATGATTGCTCAACGCAACGTGCCGATCGACAGCCTTCCCGGCTTCGAACCGGCGGGGCCGCGGCGGAAGATCTTTTTTGACCCGTCGAAAACCCGAGTCGGAATTGTGACCTGTGGAGGGCTTTGTCCCGGTCTCAACGACGTTATCCGTGGCCTGGTGCTGGAGCTGACGTCCCACTACGGTGTCACCAGGATCTTCGGCTTCCGCAACGGATACCAGGGGTTCATCGCCCGGTACGGCCACAGCGTGCTGGACCTGACCCCCGAGCTCGTCAGCACCATCAACGAGAACGGAGGAACGATCCTCGGTACGTCCCGGGGGCAGCAGGACCCGGAAGAGGTCGTCGACTGCCTGGAACGGATGAGTATCACCATCCTGTTCGTGGTGGGTGGTGACGGTTCCCTGCGCGGTGCGCTTGAGATCGGCCGCGTCGCGCGTGAACGCGGGGATAAGATTGCCGTCGTCGGTGTACCGAAGACGATTGACAACGATGTCCCGTATATCGACCAGAGTTTTGGCTTCCAGACCGCGTTCTCAAAGGCAGCCGAGTCGATCCGGGCGGCACATGTCGAAGCGATGTCCTCGCCCAACGGTATCGGGGTGGTCAAACTCATGGGCCGCCACTCGGGTTTCCTCGCATGCTACGCATCCCTGGCGAACAGCGATGCGGACGTCGTGCTCGTTCCCGAGGTGCCCTTCGTGTTCGACGGTGACGGCGGTCTCCTGCGCTTCCTGCACAGGCGTGTCGAGGAGCGGGGGCATGCGGTCGTCGTCGTGGCGGAAGGTGCTGGCCAGGATCTCCTCGCTCAGGAGGATCCCGCTACGCCCCAGGGCAGCGACGCTTCGGGCAACGTGAAGCTTCGGGACGTGGGTCAGCTCCTCACCAGGCGGATCACGGATCACTTCGCCGCCGCGAAGATGGAGCTCAACCTCAAGTACATCGACCCGAGCTACGTGATTCGCAGTGTGCCGGCCAACCCCTACGACAGCGTGTACTGCATCCGGCTTTCACATGCTGCCGTGCATGCGGCGATGTCCGGCCGTACCGAGGTGATTGTCGGACGGTGGCGCCGCCGGTTCGTACACGTCCCGATCACGATGGCCATCAGCCACCGCAGCCAGGTTGATCCAGCTGGTGACCTCTGGTTGTCGGTCCTGGAGGCGACCGGTCAACCGGTCCGGTTCCGCTGATCCGCAGCGACTGATCCACTGGAGATGACCTCGACGGGAACGCACCACGTGGTTCTCTGAGTGACCTGGCCCTCCGGCAGCGCGAGAAAAGCATGATCGCGCTGCCTTTGGCCCTCTGGCGCGTACGCCGACCGTGATGACCGCGATCTGTCATCACGGTGGCTCGGCTGGCGTAAAATTGACTCGTGCCTGCGTATCAATACCGTTGCTGTACGTGCGACACCAGTTTCGAGGTGCGACGTGGCATCACCGAACCGGCCGCTGTCAGCAATCCGTGTCCGGGTGGCCACACTGACACCAGCCGGGTGTTCACCGCTGTTGCCGTCAGTCGCGCGGGGTCGTCGTCGGCCTCGACTACGCCTACCCCGTCAGGCGGTGGTGCCTGCTGTGGTGGTGGTTGCTGCGGTTGACCAGAAGGTGTCAGTGGATGAGTTTGTGTTGGACGTTTAGTGTGATCGTATTGCTATAACTCCGGCATTTGGCGCTTGATCGCACATCTGTGGCTTTCTTGACAGCCTAAATTTGTTTAGTCTTACTAAGCAAGTTTTCGATGCGTGGCATCGTCGGCGTTCGAGGAGGGGGCACCAGGTGCGGGATGCGGATCGTACAGAAACGGATATAACGGACAATTTCGGTTCAGTACGACCGCCCGGTGTGGTTGACGGATCTGCCGCGCCGGGCCGGCATTACAAGTGGATCGCGCTGTCCAACACCACGTTGGGCATCCTCATGGCCACGATCAACTCCTCGATCGTCCTGATCGCCCTGCCGGACATCTTCCGTGGAATCAACATCAACCCGCTGAGTCCGGGGAACACCAGTTATCTGCTGTGGATGATGCTGGGCTTCCTGATCGTCACGGCCGTCCTGGTGGTGACCTTCGGACGTCTCGGGGACATGTACGGACGCGTCCGCATGTACAATATAGGTTTTGCGATTTTCGCGGTCTCCTCCGTCCTGTTAGCCGTTACCTGGATGGATGGCAGCGCGGCCGCCATATGGCTCATCGGATGGCGAATCGTGCAGGGCGTGGGCGGGGCGTTCCTCTTCGCGAACTCCACCGCGATCCTCACCGACGCCTTTCCGGTCCAGCAGCGCGGGCTGGCGCTGGGTATCAACGTGGTGGCTGGCATTGCCGGTACGTTCATCGGACTTCTGCTCGGCGGTGTACTCGCCCCCGTCAACTGGCACTACGTGTTCCTGGTGTCGGTGCCGTTCGGCGTGTTCGGGACTTTCTGGGCCTACGCCAAGCTCCGGGACAACGGGGTGCGGCAACGCACCTCAATGGACTGGTGGGGGAATGCGACGTTCGCCGGCGGACTGATCCTACTGTTGGTCGGAATCACCTACGGCATCCAGCCTTACGGTGAACACACCATGGGCTGGACCAACCCCTGGGTGCTTGCTGCGATGATCGGTGGTCTGACGATCCTGGTCGCGTTCGCGGTCATCGAGTCGAAGATTGCCGAACCTCTGTTCGATGTGAAGCTGTTCCGTATTCGGTCCTTCACCGCCGGCAATATCGCCTCCCTGCTGGCGTCGCTCGGACGCGGCGGGCTCCAGTTCGTCCTCATCGTCTGGCTGCAGGGGATCTGGCTGCCGCAGCACGGCTACAGCTTTTCCGAGACACCCCTGTGGGCAGGCATCTACATGATCCCGCTGACGATCGGATTCCTGGTGGCTGCGCCGCTGGCGGGGACGCTGTCCGACCGGTTCGGTGCCCGCATTTTCACCGTCGGTGGCCTGGTCATCGTCATCGCCAGCTTCGTGCTGTTCATGCTCATACCGGTGAACTTCTCCTACCCCGCGTTCGCGCTGATCCTGATTATCAACGGTATCGGTACCGGCTTGTTCTCCTCACCGAACCGTGCCGACGTCATGAACGGACTGCCGGCGAACAAGCGGGGAGTCGGCGCCGGCATGACAGCGACCTTCCAGAACTCCGCCTTCGTGCTCTCCATCGGTCTGGTCTTCACGTTGATTGTCGTCGGGCTTTCCCGCACCCTGCCGTCGACCATGTTCAACGGCCTTCTGGCGCAGGGCATACCGGACTCGACCGCACGGACGGCAGCCGACCTCCCACCGATCGGTGTCCTGTTCTCGGCATTTCTCGGTTACAACCCGATGGAGCAGCTGCTCACGCCGGAGACGCTGACGGCGTTGCCGGACGGCGGCGCCCACGTGACCGGACACGCCTTTTTCCCGAGTCTGATTTCCGGACCGTTCGCGGACGGCCTTGCCGCCGTGTTCGCGTTCTCGATCACGACCCTGGTGATCGCCGCGGTTGCCTCCTTCGTCGCCGGATCCGGTCAGCCGGCGGTTTCCGCGCTGGGTGCCGAACCGGCGGGTGTGCGGCGGGACCAGAGTGAGGAGCCGGGAGCGGGCCTGATTCCCGGGCGCCGTGTCGAGGAGGCGGAGTCGTCCGGATGTCTGCGGTAACGACCCGGGGGCCTGGGGTCGCTCCAGCCGCTTCGCCGAGCAACTACGCGCTGTTCGTCCCGACTTTTGGGCGGGTCTGCGGCACCGAGTGTTGCCAGTCCGCAAGCAACGTCCGGATGCCGGTGACCAGCAGCAGTGGCTGGTCGAGCATGAGATGGTGTCCGGCGAGTGGGATCTCGATGACCGGAGCGACCCGACCGAGCAGCTCATACATCTCGATGCCGATGTCCGGGGTTATCAGGCCGTGTTCGGCCCGAAACAGCGCAACCCGGCAGCGCACCTCCTTGAGGATCTGTGGGGAGGGCCGGCGTCCGCGGAAGATTCCTGGATCGAACTTCCAGGTCCAGCCTCCCTCGACGGCGCCCATGGACGACCGTGCCACGTGGTTGACGACGTAGGGCAGCATGTTGGGCTGGTCGGGCACGGTCCGGAAGCGGGCCAGGGCCTCGGTCACGGTCGGGTAGACCCGCAGCGGCCCGAATGCCGTGCGCTCGCGGGCGGCTCTTTCCTCGGGAGTGAAGTCCGCGACGGGAGCGTCGAGGATGACGATCCCGCTGATCCGCTCCGGATACCTGGCGGCGGCCATGATAGACGCCCAGCCGCCCATACTGTGACCGATGACGATCGGGGAGCCGGCCAGCTGGGCATGTTCGGCAACGCCGACGATCTCGGCAGCCCAGCTCTGGAGGCTGTACTCGTCACGGCGTCCACTGTCGCCGTGACCTGACATGTCGATGGCGACGACCCGATACTCGCTGTCGATCAGTGGTGCTATGTGATCCCACCAGCCCGCATGCGCGGCGCCCCCGTGCACGAGGATGATGCCCGGCCGCTCCGGCTCCCCCCAGCATCGGTAACTGATCCGACACCCGTCGACCTCCATTGCATACTGTCTGGGCCGCCGCTCGAGTGCGGTCCGGAACCAGCCGGGAGTTTCGATGTTCATGCTCTGTCCGTCATGTCGGTCTGCCATTCCGGTTATGCGGTGCTGGACGGTGTCGTAATCCAGTTTGACCGGAATCTTGTCGTCGGACTGACCAGGACGGTCCTGATGGCTGCAATCGTCGGATGTGCTCACCTGGCGTAACTGGCAGGACGGATGGGACCGGGGTGGTCGAAAGCCGGCACCGGTCGGATGCCTGGCCGAGTTCTCCTGGTTTGCGCTCGTCGATATTCGTGGTGCACGCTCGGGATGCTCTCATGGCTGAATGACAGCCTGCCTGTGTTGGGTGCTGCATGGTGGTCCCATGCGATATGGGGTCACACTCGATCACTGTGGTCCCATATCGCATGGCAGGGGCAAAGCATGGCGGAGGGTTCGCGACGCCGCCGAGCGGCGCGGTGCGGACCGGATCGTCTGCCGGCCGTGCCCGGCTGCTGATCAGGGCCAAGGCGAGGGGCGGGTGGGGACGAGCATAGGTGGGGACGGGTATGGCGGCCGGCGCCTGGTCGTCGTCATCGGTCCGGTGCGGATCGATGACGTTTGGTCGAGGTCGGCAGGTTATTCCCGGCTGGTTCCGATGAACGTCCGGACAGCCGCGGCCGAAAGGACGCCGAGTGGCTGGCCGTCGTCCTCGACCGTGATGGTCATGTCCGCCGGCGTGTCACGCAGCGATTGGTTGACAACATCGGTGAGAAAGTCGCGCCAGTCGAGGAAGACTTCGGGCGGGAAGGTGTCGATCACCTCCACCAGTGGGCGAGCTGGATCGGAAATCCTGTCCAGATCCTCGGAGGTAACGATCGACGAGCGAACAAGGTCGTCTTCCAGATGCACGACCCGGGCGTGTCGGACACCTGCTCTGTGCATTTCCCCGGCAGCCTGGTCACTGGTCACCGTGTCCTGGAGCTCGATGAAAGGTTCCACCTTGTCGACAAGTCCCACGACACCGACGAGGCTTCTGACGATCTTGTCCCGTGTCACTTTGTAACTCCTTCGGACCGCTTCGTGACCCGGGAATTTGGCTCTCTCGGACTCGCCGCATCGGCTTCCGGGCCTTCCGCATCGGCTTCCGGTGAGGAACCCCGGGTGCGAGAAAAGCATGATCGCGCTGTCTTTGGTCTGTCAGAAACCCGCTGGGGGTATGTCCCGGGCGTGTTACGCGAGTACTGGTGGATGTTGTCATTGTCGGCTGTTGCCGGCAACCACCCCGCCACCGGCAGGTGAGTGAGCAGCTGGCGAGGCGATTGTCAACCGCGATGCGGTGCTCCGGCGATGACGTCCGTTATGCTATGTAAGACCCCGTTACATCTCATAATACCATTATTCGATTTATGTCCAAAATATAATATTTTATACCGAAAGTATGACGGCGCCGAAACGGGACCAAAGTCCTGGTCCGTTCCTGCTCCCCATACGGGCGCCTTCTAGGTACCCTTGCTGTGCGTCCCGGCAGAGCGGTAGCGTGATCTGCGTTCCCCCCGTACGTCAGATCATGTCTACCCTCTGTTGGGACGCTTTATGTTGCCCGGAGTTCGCGGTCGCGTTCGGGCGATCTTGATGAGTGATGGCGCTCCGGGTGCGCTGGATGCCGCCCGCGGGCGGTGGCGATGACCGTGGCCGCGCGTTGACGCCACTGACGAGTCCGGCGGTGGCGGTTCTCTGAAGATCGAAGTTGTCGCCTGCTTATGCCGACGTGACAGGAGGTAGTCTCCGGTTGCCGTCAAGCCGTAAAATGCACCCGTCAGCAGACCGTAAGGCCGGAGTTGTGTTGTTGTGATTCGAGCTTGTGGTCGCTGTGGCCGGTTTGCCGGATCATCCAGGTGACTTGCCCCACTGTAGTCGGACGAGTATCTGTCAGGTGGGTATTGGATGGTAATAAGGTCTATTGTTTAATAGATACACCAAAATGTAAACCGGGAGCTCGGCGGCCATTCTCGGGCTGGTCGGGCAGCTCTCCGGTGGGCGACCGCGGAAGGGATCGACAGGAGGATGCCTCGGAGCATGATGATCCTGACGGACTCACGGTGGATGAACCGGTAGCGTCGCTGTCCACCGTGTCCGGACCGGCGGGCGATGACTGACAGGACTCGGGACTTTTGAAGGGGTGTAGATGCAGGTTCCATCAGCGCGGATCGTCTTCCCGGAAGCCGATCGCGCGGAGATAGCGTCGTCTGTGTCAGAGATCCTGGCCAGCGGAGCGCTGACGCTCGGTGCGCATACGAGGGAGTTCGAGGCCACGTTTGCCGCGGCCCACGGCCTCCCTTTTGGCATCGCAGTCAGTAGTGGTACCGCAGCGCTTGAGGTTATTCTCCGGGCTCTGGACGTAGCGGGCTCGGACGTCGTCGTCCCTACGAACACCTTTGCGGCGACCGGCTTTGCCGCTCTGCGGGCCGGGGCGAACCTGGTTTTTGCGGACGTGGACCCCGGTACGTTCGCACTCAGCGCATCCACCGTGGCCGATGTGCTTACACCGCGTACGCGGGCGGTCGTTCTGGTACACATAGGCGGTCTGATCACTTCGGAGGTCGACGACATCCGGGCATTGTGTGATGAGCGGGGCATCTTTCTGGTCGAGGACGCGGCGCACGCCCACGGTGTGAGCCATAACGGTCGCCACGCGGGGTCCTTCGGTGTGGCTGGAGCGTTTTCGTTTTACCCGACCAAGGTCGTGACCAGCGGCGAGGGCGGGATGATCCTCACCGCTGACGAACGTGTACGGGACGAGGCAATCATATTTCGCGATCAGGGGAAAGCCGGCTTTCTCGGCAACGTCCACATCAAACAGGGCTACGCCTGGCGGATGAGTGAGCTGCACGCCGTGACCGGGTTGGTACACCTCCGCCGGTTGTCCGAGTTCCTCGAAGTCCGTCGCCGGGTCGCCGCCCGGTACGATGCGGGACTCGGTCGTATCGACGGGCTCGAGCCCGTCCGGGTGCCGGCCGGCGGGTACAGCAACTTCTACAAATATCTGGTTCTGCCGCGTCAGGGCATTGAGCGGGCGGGACTGAAAAAAGAACTCAAGGAGCACCACGGCGTGTCGTTGTCGGGTGAGGTGTACGAGGCACCCCTGCACCAGCAGCCGGCCTTCGCCCCGTACGCTGGCGGTAACCTGCCGGTTGCCGAGGATTTGTGCGCCCGTCATGTGTGTCTTCCGGTCCACTCGGACATGACCGAGGCCGAGGCGGATCACGTGCTTGCGTCGCTTGCGTCCGCTCTCGAGACCTTGACAGTGCAGATCTGACCGGATGACCTGCACCTGTAACAAGTCCCCGTGACAATTTCACTGGGCGATCCGACCCGCAACCGACAATTCTGGACGGATGACCATGCGTATAGCCGTCACCGGAGGCTCCGGGTTTATCGGAGCCCATGTAGTGGACCGGCTTTCCGATGCCGGCCATGAAGTGATTTCGCTTGATCTGCGGATACACAAGGCCGACCCCCGCGCCGACCACAGGGTGCTCGACGTCCTGGACCTGTCTGCTGTCACCAGCGCGTTCGCCGACTGCGAGATGGTTTTCCATCTCGCCGGCATGTCCAACGTCGACCATGCCTTTGCCGACCCGATCCGAACTGTGCGGCTCAACGTCGAGGGCACGGCAAACGTCTGTGAGGCGGCGCGCGTCGTCGGCGTGCGGCGGGTGTTGTTCGCCAGCACCGTCTGGGTGTACGGTGCCGCCGGCGGTGATCCGGACGATCCGCACCCGCTGGCCGAGGACGTCGAGTTCGCGCTGATCCGTGCCGGTCACGTCTACACCTCCACCAAGATTGCGGCGGAGTTGCTGCTCCACAGTTATCAGCAGACATACGGCGTGGATTTCACGATTCTGCGGTACGGCATTCCCTACGGCCCTGGCATGCGTGACGAACTGGTCCTGGCCCGGTTCCTCCGGAAGGCACTCGACAGGGAACCCCTCACGATCGCTGGCGACGGTCAGCAGTTCCGCAATTATGTATTCGTCCGTGACCTGGCGGATGCGCATGTGCTCGCCATCGACGACGCCGCGCGCAATGCGACGATCGCGCTCGAGGGCGACGAGCGGGTCAGCGTGCTGGCGATGGCGCAGGCGGTCCGTGACCACATCCCAGGCGTCAGGATCGATCATGTGCCGGCGCGCCCGGGCGACTTCAGGGGGCGGCCGGTGTCGAACGCGGCGGCCGAGGCACTGCTGGGCTGGCGCCCCACCACCCGGTTTGCCGACGGCGTCCGGCAGTATGTCGAGTGGTACATGGCCAACCGGCAGCCCACCCGTGACCAGGTGGTCTCGCTGCCGCCCCGCCAGGCCGACGGGGTCGGCGTTCCGGCGTCATCCGAGTAAGCCATGGCCGGCGATCATATGGACGACTCGGCGGCCGGGCCGGTGGGGCGGACGCGTCGCTCCGGGGAGCGGCGGGCGCTGCTGCTGTCGGGCTCGCTCGGGATGGGACACGACGTCATGGCGCAGGCCTGCTCGCACTCGCTGGCCCTGCGTGGGTTCTCCACCCGGACGCTGGACTCCCTGCGCATGATGGGTGGCCGTGCCGGCTCCATGGGCGAGGCCGTATTCCGCGGGATGTTGGCTGTGCCCGGTCTGTACGACGCGGTGCACTTTTCGCAGATGCGCTCGGGCGGTCCGTTGTCGCGGGTGATCGAGGCGACCGCATCCCGTTTTCTCGTCCCCGAGCTGCGGCTGACGCTGCGTGAGCAGCCGGTGGAACTACTCTTGTCAATCTTCGCGACCGGGGCCGCCGCGGCAAGCCGGATCAAGTCCGAACATCCCGGCATGGTCACCGCGGTGTTCTGTACGGACGTCTGTGTTCACCGGCTCTGGGTGCATGACAACACCGATCTGTACCTGGTCACTTCGGCCACGGCGGCGCGGTTCGTCCGCCGGTTTCATCCACAGGCGCGGATCGCCGTCGTCCCGACGCCGGTGCGTCAGCCCTTCTACGACCCGCCGACGCAGGATGCGGCCCGCGATGCTCTCGGGATCCCCGGCGATGCACGGTGTGTGCTGTTGATGTCGGGCTCCTGGGGGCTTGGCCCGTTGGTCGACGGTGCTCGCGCGCTGGCCGAGTCCGGAGTGTGGGTGCTCGCGGTGGCCGGGCGTAACGCTTCGCTCGCTGCACGCCTGCGGAGGCTGGCACGTACGCACCGGCAGGTTATCCCGTTCGGCTTCACCGACCGTATTCCCGAACTGATGGCAGCAAGTGATCTCATCATTACCTCTTCGGGGGACACGTGCAGTGAGGCCCGCGTGATCGGACGCGATCTCCTGCTGCTGGACGTCGTGCCCGGTCACGGCCGGGACAACCTGCAGCTTGAACTCGACCGGGGACGAGCGGATGTCGCCTCCGCGGACACCGCGGCCCTGCGCCGTTCGGTGCTTGCCGTGCTGGACCGTATCAAGCCGCCCTCGGTCCGCGTGGTCGGTACGCCGGATGCCTGGGAGCAGGCGTTCGGTGCCGCGCTCAGCCAGGTCGAGCTCGGTAATGGCTGGTAGGAGACGGTCGTGCGGGACATGGGGTGGTGCCGGACGTGGGGTGGTGGTGGTGGTGGGAGACGTGAGGTGGGGCGGTAGCACACGTACACACTCCGGTCAGCCTCTGGGACGCGCGTGAACGACGCTCTCGCCGTCGGCGCACCGATCGCGGTTGTGTCGGCGGCGCTCTACGGGATGGCTCCCCTCATCCAGGCTGTTGCGGCGCGGCAGGCGCCACCTGGCGGTGGGCTCGGGCTGGGACTGTTGCTCCGCCTCACGCTGCGTCCGCTGTGGCTGCTCGGACTCGCGGTCGAGGCCGGGTCGTTCCTGCTGGAGGTACTGGCCCTGTCGGTGGCTCCGGTGGCTCTTGTCGCGCCGCTCATGGCGGGCGACATGGTGGTGTTCTCGCTGCTGGCCCGGCGGTTCCTCGGGGAGCGGATCAGCCGGGTCGGTTGGCGTGGGATGGCGTCCATGGTTGCCGGAATCGCCCTGCTCGCCTTTGCTTTCAGTCGTGACGCCCAGGTCGGTGATCGTGCAAGTGATCACGAAATGGGGCTGTTCCTGGCCTGCGGGCTGACGTTCACGGCCGGGGGCGCGTGGTTGGCGAACCGGGCGGGCCGTAGTGAGCGGGTCGCGCAGGCGGCTTTGCTGTTCGGGCTGTCCGCAGGCGCCTGTTACGCGATCGCGACGCTGGCGACCCGCCAGATCGGCCTGTACCTGGACGATCATGAGTTGGTTCGGCTGCTGGCCACACCGACCCCATACGTCCTGATCGCTTTCTCCGTGCTTGCCCTGGGCCTGGAACAGCGGGGGTTGCAGGGGCGGGCGGCGGTGATTGCGTTTCCGGTGACCAGCGGGGTTTCGGCCTTCCTGCCGGTGATGCTCGGCCTGACCTTGTTCGACGAGTCTGCCCCCGAAGGGCTGCGGATGGCGGCGTTCGTCGCCTCACTGGTGCTGGTCGCGGTCGGGATCCTTGGTCTTGGGAGAGATCGGGCAGCAAGCGCTGTGCACGAGTCGGAACCTCGGTGTGAGCCGTTGCCGGACCGGTGATGCAAGAGACTCTAATGATCACTTTAGGTTGTCGCGATCGTTCGCGGGGTAGGTGCTACCCAGACTCTTCATGAAGAAGGTCTTGAGGCGGGAGCAACCTGTGGCCGACGAACGCAACGATCTGCTCGCTACCCTGCTGGACGGCTTGCCCGAGGCGGAGCGCGCACGGACCGCCGAGCAGATCCTGCGCCAATGGGAGGCGGAGCGACGGGCTGTGCGCGAGAAGAACGAAGCAGCCCCGGCTGTTTCGTTCTGACCCGGCCTGTCGACGGATCGGCTCGGCTGGACCGGCTGACCTGGATCCACGGATCTGGACCTACTGACTGGGCCCGAGCATGCGGCGGTCAGAGGTGGAACCTTTCCATTGCTTTACGGACGCGGGAGTTCGCCTGCGCAAAGCTGATCTTTCCGTCGACATATGCGGCGAGAGCGCTGCGGCGCACCCGCTCGGCACGTGGATCCTCCAGCGGGGTGTTGAGCAGGTTAGTCGTGGCAGTGGCCACGCTGATCACCTCCCGTTGCACGGAAACAACAACGACGAAAAGCCCACCTGGCAGTGTCAGGCGTGTGATGAATCAGGAAAAGGAGCCGCGGTCCACGGCAATGGTCGCCTGAATCGCCGTGTGATCGACTACCTACGTTCCGCCGACGCGTGATCGTGGCAACCAATCGGATCTGCAGGCCGGGCGGAGAGGACACCCGGTACGCCCCGACCCTGGGGCTTTTGCCCAGTCGATGGCGTTCATGGCACCTGTACTCCTCTGCGGCTACAGCGGACGCGGACGCCCACCAGCATGATCGAGACGATGCTTGCCTGCGTCCGTCGTCAAGACCAACGCCGGAAGAACTACAACCCGACCGGACAGCTACAAGAGTGCGCTGTTGCGGGCTCGATCGCAAGACCCTTTCTATAAGGTCATTGATCGAATCCGGATGGTGACCATCACCGTCGCTCGCGGGGTTGGTGGCTCCTGACCGGCGCTACCGCAGGCGCAGACGGTGCCTGGGCGTCACGTCCTGGACGGCCAACGACAGCGCGATCATGCTTTCCGCGTTCGGGGGTCCGGAGGCCGATCTGGGAGGTTCGGGAGGCTCAAGTTTCCGGATGCTCGAGTCCCAACGGCGGCGCGATCATGTTTCTCCCGCGCCGCCGTTGGCTCTTTTAAATCTTTTAACTCCGGTCGAACTCGCCGTCCCGAACGCCCGCGAGGAAGGCCTCCCATTCGCCGTCGGTGAAGGTCAGGACCGGTCCGGACGGGTTCTTCGAATCCCGGACGAGGACGCCATCGTCGATGTCCGCGATCTCGACACACATGCCGCCCGCACCATTGCTGTAACTGCTCTTGCGCCAGCCGACGGCTGTCGTATCCATCTTGTCCAGGGTGGGCTCAGTGTATTCAGTCATTTCATTGCCTCCGCAACGCTGGCTATCTTTTCAAGGGATTGGTCCGGTCGGAGCGCGGCTGCCCGCAGGTAGTCGGCCTTCAGTCGGTAGTGTCGAATTTCCGCCGCCCGTTCCATATAAAGGCTCCCGGTCGCCTCCTCGATATAGACCACGTCGTGGTCTGTCGGGTCCGGAAAGCCGAGGATCGCGAAGGTGCTGCCCATTCCCGCATGCGCACCCGCGGCGAAGGGCACGACCTGGAGGGTGATGTTGGGAAGTTCTGCGCGCTTGAGGAGATGCTCGAGCTGAGTGCGCATCACGGCCTTGCCACCGACCGGACGGTGGAGCACTGCCTCGTCGAGAACGACCCAGAGCCGGGGTGGGCTGTCGCCGGTCAGCCGATTCTGCCGGTTGAGGCGGAGCGCGACCTTGCGGTCCACCTCCTGTTCCGTAATCTGCGGATTGTCGGCGCGGATGACGTGTCGGGCGTACTCGGCCGTCTGTAACAGGCCGTGAACGAGTTGGGCTTCATAGACGCTTATCGAGGAGGCGTCTCCCTCGAGTCCGATGTAGATCTCGAACCACGGGGGAACCACATCGTGGTAGCTGTGCCACCAGCCGTGCTTGCGTGACTCGCGAGCCAGCGCGAGAAACGCCTCCCGCTCGGCCTCGGCGGTCACGCCATAGAGCCGCAGCAGGTCCTGAACATCCCGGGTCCGGACCGGTACACGGCCGTTCTCCATCCTGCTGATCTTCGAAACGGAGCAGCGAAGGAGCTCACACGCCTGGTCGACGGATACGTCGGCTGCCTCGCGGAGCCGGCGGAGCTCGGCGCCCAGACGCCGTCTCCGAACGGTCGGGCCGCTCCCGGTACTCATCGCTCCTCCTGCGCGTAGGTCGTCGCTACGTAGGCTGTCGCTACATTATGCCATCGATTCATCACACTTCTGTGTCGATCATGAGTGTTCGGTACTGATTTTATTACGTAAAGTTACAAATGGTTGCGGAAAGTTGTGGAAGTTGTCCGTCTGATCTAAACGTAGCGTGATGGTTGTGTCTTGATTGGCAGTCGGATGTCGTCTCTGTGATTTGGGCAATGCGCGCAGCGCAGGGTCGGTATCCCGCGTTTCATCGAGGATCTCCTGACGAGGCATGTCCTCTCGCCGGAACTGGAGGCGGGCGTGAGCGGTCCGGGGGCAACCCGTCGGGACACAGGCCGTGCTGAGGCGGACTCGGCGGTGATGCACAACGTCCTGTCCGGCATGGTGGGTGGACACAGCGTCCAGGCAGGTTCGATTCACGGCGGCGTCGCGATCCACGTCCATGAGGTGGCGCCGAACACTGTTTCGCCGAATTCGTTGCCGACGCGTCCGCCGCATTTCGTGAACCGCAGCCGTGAGCTGGCGGAGCTGGACCGGTTGCGGTCACTGTCTTCGGACGGTGTGGTCCCGGTGCTCGTGCTGACCGGTGCGGGCGGGGTGGGAAAGACCGCGGTCGCACTGGAATGACTGCATCGGCTGCGAGCGCAGTTCGTCCACGGGCGGATGTACGCAGACCTGGGCGGTCCGGAGGTGACCGCCGCGGTGGCTCCGCAGGAGGTGCTGGCCCGGTTCCTGCGCGAGCTCAGGGTGGATCCGCGCCGGCTCCCGACAGGGCTGGCCGAACAGGCATCGCTGTTTCGTTCACTCACGGCTCGGCGGCCGATGGTCTGTCCACGCGGGAGTTGGCCCGGCTCTGCGATGGACTTCCTCTTGCGCCGTGTATCGCCGGCGCGAGGTTGGCGTCCCGGCCAGGCTGGTCGGTCGCATACGCCGCCGGACGCCTGACGGACGAACGATGACGACTGGCCGGACATCAACGCCTTAAGTCCGCGGCGTTGGGGGTGGCGGTCGCGCGCGACCAAGCGCGGCGCGCACTGGCGCTCTACGAGCCGGAGCCCCACCAAGCAGGTGTCCGGTCCGGTTTCCGCGCCGGCCACCAGGCAGCCCGGATAACATTCGAATATGCGGACGATCCACTTTCCGGACTCCCGATCAGGTTCTCGTGTCGGCAGGTGATGACGTCCACGAAGGGGAAACTGGCTAGCAGAACCGGGCGGCCCAGCGCGGCGCCGTAGAACGTGACCGAACCGTGGTCGCCGACCACGCAGTCGGCGGGACCAGAGTGGCTCGCCAGCCTTCCTTCGGCGGCAGCAGCAACAGGCTGGAGCGCAGACACGCCGCGAGCCAGGTCTCGACCTGTCACGGCCCGTGGCCGTGCCAGATGTTCGGGTGAAGGGCGGCGGCGACCCGGTACTCGTCTGCCGGAAGCTCCGCCAGCAGCCGTCCGACGAGATCGCTCCGCTGGCCGAGGAGGGAAGCCCGTCCCCACGTCGAGCTGACTACTACGAGCCGCTGCTGTTCGGAAATGCCGAGAGCTCGCCGATAATGATCGCGGCGACCGCCAGGTCGAACCGTGTGCTGACCGCCTGTTTCCAGGGCAGTACAATCACTGCCCAGATCGGCGAGCGTCTTACGGACTCCATGAGAAAAAGGCGATGATCGGGTCCAGGTGAAGACCACCTGGACCCGCGGATCGGACTCCGTATGGAGAGAACGTCGAGGAGGCGAGTGGCCGACGTGACGTTGTGCACGACGCCGAGTACCAGCCGGTGTTTTTCTCGGGTGACCCAGCGATCGGCGTCCGGGCCGACTGGAACGGTGGGCCATCGCCTCTTGGACATGCCTCCCCCGATTTCCCTGTGACACCTGCGCCCGAATGGAGATCCGCCTGCGCGTGAACGGAAATTATTGTGTGCTCCTCAGTCTGCGCGGCGCTCCGGGGTGCCGAAGACGATCGAACCGGCGACGTCACGGGCCTGCACGACGTTTCCCTCGACGTTTCCCTCGACGTATGCATCGCCGGTAATCATGTTCAGAATCCTGTCGTTGTCCGACTGCGGTGGTGACATGTGTGACGCCCAGGAACGCAGCGCCTCGGCGAAGCCGGGTCGCTCCGGGCCCGGGCGGCCAACTCCCGCGCCAGGGTTTCCACTTCTTCGTCGCCGGGTGCGTGGTCGGCGATGTCGTCAGGGGGCGACCCGCGTCCGAAGGCGCGACGGACCAGCGTGGCCAGTGATTCCCAGGCGTTCCTCCCAGCCTCTCCAGCCGCCCCGCCCAGGATGGCTGAGATCGTGGCTGCGATCGCCGACGCACTCAACGGATCAAGATCCACGGTGCGGAGACTACCCATACGGCCGGAGAGGAAGGCGGGAGAAGAACCCTGGTATTGCGCCATATCAAGTGGGTCATGCCGACGCATGCTGTCCCGGCTCGTCGCGATGTACCGGCGGCGCGGTCCGCTCAGGTAGTGTGGCTGTCACCATCAGTGGACGTGTCGAGGAGGTGAGCCCCATTCCCGCTCTATCAGGCTGGGCGCTCCCGCCTCACGGCCATGCGGTTCACACCCGGCATAGTGACCCGGGGACCTGGGCCGCCGGCAGCGCGAAAGAAGCATGATCGCGCTTCCTTTGGTCCGCTAGGTGACCGGGAGGGCGCCCTTCGGCATCCCGAAAGGTTCCCGTGTCGGCTTCTCCGTCACCGCTGTCCCGATCCGTCATCGTTGCCAGGCTTCGGGCCGCCGGCTGCGTCTTCGCCGAGGATGAGGCGCGGTTGCTCGTCTACGCAGCGCGGACTCCGGGCGACCTCACCGCCATGGTGGACCGGCGAGCTGCTGGCCTGCCCCTTGAACACGTCCTCGGCTGGGCGTGGTTCTGCGGCCTGCGGATAGCCGTGGACCCCGGCGTCTTCGTACCCCGCCGTCGCACCGAGTTCCTTGTCCGTCAGGCTGCCGCCCTCGTCCGGGGCCTGGCCGTCGGCCCCGCCGGCGGAGCCCCGAACCGGCCACGAGCGGTCGTCGTCGACCTGTGCTGCGGCTCGGGTGCGGTGGGCGCCGCCCTGCTCGCGGCCCTGGACGCAGTCGAGTTGCATGCCGCCGACCTCGACCCGGCCGCGGTGCGGTGCGCCTGCCGCAACCTCGTCGTCGCTGGTGGTCAGGTGTATGAAGGCGATCTCTACGAGCCGCTGCCGGCTACGCTGCGGGGCCGTGTCGACGTCCTGGTCGCCAACGCACCCTACGTACCCACCGCGGCGATCAAGCTGCTGCCTCCGGAAGCCCGCATCCACGAGCCGCGGATGGCGCTCGACGGCGGCGCGGACGGGCTTGACGTCCTGCGACGGGTGACTGCCGAGGCAGCACAGTGGCTGGCACCGGGCGGTCACCTGCTGGTCGAAACCAGCGAGCGTCAGGCGCCGCGGACCGTCGAAACCGTCGTCCGCAACGGGTTGATCCCACGGGTGGCCAGTTCTGCCGAGCTGAACGCCACCGTCGTCATCGCAACGAAGCCCACCCGGCACGAGTGGCTGGGCGGCTGACGCCTGGGCCGTCCAAGCCGGCAGGACGTGGCCGCAGAAGGATGTAGGTAGGTCGACTTGGAAGCCCAGGGCCGTATGTTGGCGGCTCCCGTGGGGTATGGGCCTGCACCTGAGCCGGATCGTCGAGACGGACGAGCTGCTGACCAACGGCCCGCTCGCTTTGCTGATCAGTATGGTGCTCGACCGGGGATGTGCTGTTGCTGGGCGTAGGCCGTCGAATATCATGGTCAGATAGTGGCGCCACAGCTGTAGGAGCGGTGTGCGTGAGTGGCGCGGCGGCCTGACATGCGCCGCGTAGGAGCAGGACGATGTCCTGTCACGTCGTCCCGTATTCCGCCCTGTCGCCCGGCAATTGCAGGGGGATCGGCTCGGCGCTGGCCCGGTCGTCGAAGACTTGACGGGCGGCGATTATCTCGTGGCTGTGTTTCACGGACCATTCCGCAATGGCATTGGTTACCTGTCCGGCGCCGACCCCCAGATCGGTGAGCGCGTACTCCACGCGAGGGGGAACGGTCGGGTAGACGGTCCGGCTGACCAGACCGTCCCGTTCCAACGCACGCAGAGTCTGGGTGAGCATTTTCTGTGTGATCCCGTCCAGGAGCCGTCGGAGCTCGTTGAAACGCATCGGACGGTCGTATTGCCGCAGCGCCCCCAGGACGTACAGCGCCCACTTGTTGGCGAGAACCTCGACTACTGTGCGCGATGGACAGTCGCGACGGTAGGTAACAGTCCAACGTGCGGCGATACTCTGCAGGTCGGTATCCATAAGGTACCTTGATATCAACAAGGTGCCTTCTATACAAGAGATACCGCCGTGCTGACGATGGGTTTGCAACCAAGAACGACTCTGCCATCCGAGGGGAGCACGCGTGACCCGCATGCGCGCCATCAGCCAGCACGTCTACGGCGGTCCGGAGGTTCTGGAGGTCGTCGAGATCGACCGGCCGGCACCGGGCCCGGGTGAGGTGTTGGTACGGGTGAGCGCCGCCGGCGTGAATCCGGCTGACTGGAAGATCCGATCCGGATTGGTCCGGCGCTTCGGTGATCCGCCGTTCACGCTGGGGCTGGACCTCTGTGGTGTCGTGGAAGCGATCAGCGGACAGACGACTCGCTTTGCCCCGGGGGACGTTGTCTACGGGTGCGCGTTCCCACCTCGGGGCGCCTACGCGGAGTATGTGGCTGTTCCGGCGGACGTACTCGCCTCCGCGCCGCCGAGCATCGACCGCGTGCACGCCGCCGCGCTGCCGGTTGCCGTGCTCACCGCCTGGCAGCCGCTTGTCCGCGTCGCCGCCGTTGCCGCCGGGCAGCGCGTCCTCATCCATGCAGCCGCCGGTGGGATCGGGCACCTTGCCGTGCAGATCGCAAAGGCGCGCGGAGCATACGTCATCGGCACCGCACGGGCGGAAAAGCACGATTTTCTGCGTGACCTGGGGGCTGATGAGCTCATCGACTACACCACCGTCGATTTCGCGGCCGTGGCGCGTGACATCGATGTGGTACTCGATCCGATCAGCGGAGATTACGGCTCCCGGTCCCTCGACACGCTCGGGCCCGGCGGGATCCTCCTGGACGTGCGTGGCACCGGCCCCGACCGCCACGCCGTACGGGAACAGGCCCGGAAACGCGGCTCGCGGTTCGTCGAATTCGGTTTCACGCCGTCCGGCGCCGATCTCGAAGATATCGCCGATCTGGTCGAATACGGCAACCTCCGGGTCGTCGTCGACCAGGTTTTCCCGCTGCATGATGTTGTCAAGGCCCATGAGATCAGCGAGACCAATCGCGTAAAAGGAAAGATCGTCCTTGTGTCCTGAACAAAGTAAGGCGGTCCTGGTGCGGTTGCGCCGAAACGGCGTGGCCGGGCAGGACAGTGGAAGTCCTGGCAAGTTCTGAGGCTCTTCACAGCTGATTCCCAGCCTTCGCGGACATCGTCTGTGTCCATGAGCTTCACGCGGTACCCGGGCGACGGGACACGGACGCACGGATCGACCCGCATCCACCCGTCGACGTCTCCGCAGCGGTCGAGCCTTCCGCAACGGCCGGGTCCCTCGCGTCTGCTGGGACACTGGGCCCCGCCGGGACCAGCCCGCCGGCGATCCGCGTCGCTGGGCTGGTCTCCGCAGCTCGCCGTGCGCCTCGCCCTGGTGGCGTGGGGTGTCGTGGTCGTGGCCCTGTGGTGGTTCGACACCTCCGCCTCCAGCGTCCACGGCGCCGGGCTCATCATGACCGCGGCCGGCCGGGTCAGCGGTCTGCTGGCGGCCTACCTGGTACTCGTGCAGCTCCTGCTCATGGCACGGATGCCGGTCTTCGAACACGCGGTCGGGCTCGACCGGCTGGCGGCCTGGCACCGCGGCCTGGGCACGAACATCGTGCTGCTCATCGTCGTCCACGTCCTGCTGACGGTGTGGGGCTACGGTCTGACCGAGCATCACCAGCCGCTGTCCGAACTCGTCACGGTGGTCACGACCTATCCGGAGATGTGGAAGGCGACCATCGGCACCCTGCTGTTCGTGGGCGTCGGCGTGGCCAGCGCCCGCGCGGCTCGGCCGCACATCTCCTACGAGGTCTGGTACCTGCTGCACCTCACCGCCTACGTCGCCGTGCTCCTGGTGTACTCCCACCAGACGGCGACCGGCGCGGACTTCGTCGGTCATCCGGCCAACCGGCTGCTGTGGCAGGGGATGTACGTCGCCGTCGCCGCCTGCCTCGTCATCTGGCGGCTGCTCCTGCCGATCGCGGCCGTCGTCCAGCACCGGATGACGGTGGAGCACGTGGTCGATGAGGCGCCCGGCGTCGTCTCGGTCTGGGTCCGCGGCCACGACCTGCATCGTCTCGGCGCGCTGCCGGGGCAGTTCCTGCTGTGGCGGTTCGCCGCCCGCGGGCACGTCGTCAGCGCACACCCCTATTCACTGTCCGCCCCGCCGCAACCGCACCGGCTGCGCATCACGGTCAAGGCCGCGGGCGACCACTCCCGCGCGATCGCCCACCTCCGGCCGGGCACCCCGGTCGTGGCGGAGGGCCCTTTCGGGCATTTCACCGCCGAGCACGCCACCCGGGGCAAGGCGCTGCTCATCGGCGGGGGCAGTGGAATCGGACCGGTCCGGGCGCTCGCGGAGGATCTTGCCGACCGCGGTGACGACGTCGTCGTGGTGCACCGGGCGAGCCGGGCGAGCGATCTCGCTCTGCGACGGGAGCTCGAGGAGCTGGCCGGGGACGGACGGCTGGTCCTCCACCGCGTGGTCGGTTCCCGGCGCGACCTCGGATACGACCCGCTGGAGGCGCGCTTCCTCGACGCGGCCGTGCCGGACGTCACCGAACGGGACGTCTTCGTCTGCGGCCCCACCGGAATGACGCACGCGGTCGTCCGCGCTCTGCGCGGTCTCGGCCTCTGCAGCGACCAGATCCACACCGAGGAGTTCACGCTGAGATGAACGAGAACGCCGGAAAGCCTTACCGGGCGCGGCTCGGCTTCGCCGCGCTGATGGGAGCTGTCGTCCTCGTGGTCGGTGCGAAGGCCGCGACGGGGCACGGTGAGCAGCCCTCAGCGCTCGTCGCCCTGCCGGCCACGGCCGGAGCGAGCCGTCAGCCCTCCACGACGGGAAGCAGCCCGACGCCGACTTCGGCTCCGACTCCTACGTCGGGTGATGGCTCCTTCGGTTCGAGTTCGTCCGGATCGGGCTCCTCCGGTTCGTCCTCGGGCTCGGGCTCCTCCGGTTCGCTCTCGAGTTCGGGGTCGTCGGGTTCGGGATCCTCGGGCACGGCCGCCACCAGGACGGTGACAGGCGACGCCGTCAGCACCCGCTACGGATCCGTGCAGGTCCAGATCGTCCTGAGCGGAAAAAAGATCACTAATGTGGTGGCCCTGCAGCTACCGGACCGGGAGCGACGCGACATCGAGATCAACAATCGGGCGGTGCCGATCCTGCGTCAGGAGGTGCTCAACGCCCAGAGTGCCCACATCGACACCGTCTCCGGAGCCTCGTACACCAGCTACGGTTACGCGTGGTCCGTCCAGTCCGCGCTGGACAAGGCCGGTGCCTAGTCGGCCGGGCCGGGTCCACGCCGAAACGGTGATGGGCACGGTCGTCAGCATCGACGTCCGCTCCCCACTCGACACGCCGGACCTGGACACGGTGATCGGGGCGGCGGTCGCGGTACTGCATCGGGCGGACGAGGACTTCAGCACGTTCCTGCCGGGATCCTGGGTCTCCCGGATCCGGCACGGTGAGATCGACCTCGACGACTGCCCGGATCACGTCCGCGAGGTCTACCGGATAGCCGCCGCCTGCCGGGACCGGACCGGAGGAAGGTTCGACCCGGCCTGGCGCGGGGACGGCACCCTGGACCCGACCGGGCTGGTCAAGGGCTGGGCGGCCGATGCGGCGTCCCGGGCGCTGACCGACGCCGGCGCCCTGGTCCACTGCGTCAACGCGGCGGGAGACCTGCGGGTCCGGGGTGCATCGGGGCCGGGACGGCCCTGGCGGGTCGGGATCTCGGATCCCTTCGACCGGACCCGGCTCGTCGCGGTGGTCGAGGGCACGGACCTGGCCGTCGCCACGTCGGGTGTCTCGGAGCGGGGCGAGCACGTCGTCGACCCGCGCACCGGGACCCCGGCGACCGATCTCGCCTCGGTCACCATCATCGGAGCAGATCTGACCCTGGCGGACGCCTATGCCACGGCCTCCCTTGCCGCGGGCCGGGCCGCGCCGGCCCTGCTCGCCGATCTCGCCCGACAGGGATGGGCCTGGCTGACGGTCGACGCCACCGGCCGGCTGGACCATTCGGCCGGGTTCCCCGGTCAGGTGGCCGCCGCCGCATACGCGCCTTCCCGCCGTGTACCCACCGGATCCGTCCCCGCCGGAGATGCACCCCCCGCATCCGTCTGCTTCGGTTCCGCACCCGTCGCGTCGGGATGACCAGCCCCGCGGGCAAGAGTGAGACTGGGCAGATGAACCGTCCGATCAGGGTCCTCGTCGTCGACGACGAGGAAGCGATCACTGATCTCGTTACCATGGCGCTGCGCTACGAGGGCTTCGACGTCCGCGCCGTGCATTCCGGTCAGGCGGCGTTGACGCAGGTCGCGCTGTCACAGCCGGACCTGCTCGTGCTGGACGTCATGCTCCCTGACATCGACGGATTCGCGGTCTGCGAGCGGCTGCGGGGCTCGGGGCAGGGCGTGCCGACCCTGTTCCTGACGGCCCGCGACGCCACCGAGGACAAGGTGCACGGGCTGACCCTCGGCGGGGACGACTACGTCACGAAGCCGTTCATGATCAGCGAGCTGATCGCCCGGGTCCGCGCGATCCTGCGTCGGGCCGGGGTCGCCGACGGCGCACCCGAGCCGCTGCGTTTCGCCGATCTCGAACTCGACCCGGAGACCCGTGAGGTGCGGCGCACCGGCCGGCACATCGACCTGACCGCCACCGAGTACCGCCTGCTGCACTACCTGCTGGCGAACGCCCGCAAGGTGCTCATCCGCGCCCAGCTCCTCGACCATGTCTGGGGGCACGACTTCGGAGGGGACGCGCGGGTCCTGGAGACCTACATCAGCTACCTGCGACGTAAGATCGACGATGTTCCACCGCCGCTGATCCACACGGTGCGCGGCGTCGGCTACGTCCTGCGTCTGCCGCGTTGAGCGGACCGGTCATGTCCCTGCGCGCCCGGCTGCTGCTGGCCCTGGTAGGTCTGCTGGCGGTCGGCATGTCCCTCGGCGCGGTCGGCACGCAGGGCGCTGTGGAGGCATACCTGCGCGGCCGGCTGGACCAGCAGGTACGCGACGCCCATCCGGTGATGGAACAGACACTCCTGCGGGCCGGCGGATACGGCGACCACGACCCCGACGACCATGACCCCCGCTTCGGCAGCGCGTTCCTGGTCGGCACCTACGGCGCGTTGTACGACAGCAGCGGTCGCCGACTGGCCGAGACCAGCCCCGGCCCCAGCGGCCCGGCGACGCCGACCCAGCGCCCGGCCGTCACGCCGCGCCTGCTCGCCACCGCGCGGCTGCACCCGGACCTCGCGACCGTTGCGCTGTGGACGGTGCCCGCCCAGGACGGCGGAAGCCGCTTCAGGATGCTCGCCGAGCGCTTCGACAACGCAGACGTGCTTGTCGTCGCCGTGCCGTTCTCGGAGATGGATGCCACCCTCAAGAACGTCACCAGGATCGAGATCGTCGCGAGTTCGGTGATGCTGGCCGTGCTGGCCGTGCTGGCCTACGTCATCATCCGCCTCGGGCTGCGCCCCCTCACCCGGATCGAGCAGACCGCGGACATGATCGCACGGGGTGACCTGACGAAACGGGTCGCCGGTGCCGACCGCCGCACCGAGGTGGGGCGGCTCGGGCTCGCCTTCAACGCGATGCTCACCCAGATCGAGGCGGCCTTCCGGGCCCGCGAGGCATCCGAACGGCGCCTGCGCCGCTTCGTCGGGGATGCCAGCCACGAACTGCGGACCCCGCTGACCTCGATCCGCGGCTATGCCGAGATGTTCCATCGGGGCGCCGCGAACCGGCCCGAGGATCTCGCGTTGGTCATGCGCCGCATCGAAGAAGAATCCGCTCGGATGAGCGAGCTGGTCGACGACCTGTTGCTGCTCGCCCGGCTGGACCAGCGACCGGCGTTGGAGCGCCAGCCCGTCGATGTCGCGGCCATGGTCCGCGACATCGTCACCGACGCCCGGGCTGTCAGCCCGGGCCGGACGATCGAGGCCGACGTGCCGCTGATCCTCGAGGTGGCCGGAGATGAGGGACGGCTGCGCCAGGCCGTCGGAAACCTCGTTCGTAACGCCGTCGTCCACACCCCGTCCGACACCGCGATATCCGTCGTCGCGGAACCGATCGAGGCCGGCCCTCCGGGTGCCTCCGGCGAACCCGGCCCGGCAGGGGACGGTGGAACCGGCGAGGTCGTCATCTCGGTGATCGACCACGGCCACGGTGTCCCCGAGGACGCTGTCGCACACGTCTTCGAACGCTTCTACCGGGCCGATTCGGGCCGGTCCCGGGACGCCGGTGGGACCGGGTTGGGCCTGTCCATCGTGGCGGCCGTCGCCACCGCGCATGGCGGACGGGTCGACTACCGGCCGACCCCGGGCGGCGGAGCGACGTTCCGGCTCATCCTGCCACGGCAAACGCGGCGAACCCAGCCTTGCCTTCTCCTGCCAGCCGTTGAATGACTTCTGGCTCTTCTGACGTGTCAGTGGGTCACTGATCGTCGATCAAGAACGGTGGCCGGGGAGGTCGATCTCGAGTCCGCCTCGGATGAGGAGTGCCATGGCGATCAGTGCGTTGGGCGAGTGGAAGCCGTAGGCACGGCGGGTGAGTTGGCGTAGGTGGGGGTTGGTGGCCTCGACGCGGGCGTTGGTGACGGCGTAGTCAAGGGTGTTGTGGATAGCGGTCAGTTGTTTCCGGACGGTCTCGCCTATCTTGACGAACTCGGGTATTCGGCAACGTGCCGCCCAGGCCAGCGCTTCACCGACCTGATGGACCGGCTCGGCGGCATCACACCGCGGACCCTGACGCAGCGTCTGCGTGATCTTGAATCGGACGGGCTCGTCCTCGTCGACCGGGAGCCCGGTCGACGGGAGGTCTGTATCGCCTCACTCCCGCCGGCCTCGACCTCGCGCCCGCCCTGGACGAACTCGCGCTGTGGGGCCTGCGCCATCTCGCCGCGCCCCCCGCGCCGGGCGAACCAACCCATCCCGAGCACCTGCTCAGCACTCTGCGCCTCGTCCTGGCCCGCGAGCGGCTCGATGTCGGCCCGGTCACCTGGGTAGTCCGGACTCTCGACCGCGACGACAACTACACGATCAGTGGGAGGGGGGCGGTGGGCGCTCGAGGGCACCGCGGCCCTGAATCCGGACGTCGAGGTGCTCGGCACCAGGCGAGACCTGGCCGAGTACCTCACCACACTCCACCCGGCGCGCGCCACGGGTCACCCAGGTGTTCGCCTGCGGGGCGGCGAGCGGGAGATCAGCAGGTTCCTCGACGCGATCGCAGCCTTTCCGCAACCGCCGCAGGGCTCGACTCCGTCGGATTGACATCCTCCCCCGCGTGAACGCGGAGGATTCCAACATCTACACACCGCCGGCTCACGGGGTCCGGCCGGCGCGCCCTCGCCCGTGAGCCTTGTCCGTCAGCGGAGGAGTGCGGTGGCGAGACTCCGCGTCGACACCCGGAGCCGGGCTTCGCCACCGTGGGCAGTCAGGTGCCGCACCAGGTCGGCGTCGAATGTACCGAGCAGCGTGTGTGCCAGAAAGTCCGCGTCGGCATCGGGCTGAACTTGGCGGATGAGTCCGGTCACGTGGCCGTGCCAGCACAGATACGTAGGGTCGGAATGTTTGTCGGCCGCGCACGCCTGTTCGTGCGCGGCGATCAGGGCGATGTTCTTGGCCGCGAGCTGGGCCAGCTCGTCAAGGAATCCCAGGAGCCGCTCGCGGGGCGGCGCGCCCGGGCCGAGGGGCGGCGACCCGCTCCCGATCGCTTCGCGGATGCCGGCGGCGCGATCAGCGAGCAGTTCCTGGAACAGACCCGTACGGCTGCCGAACCGCCGGAACACCGTGCCCTTGCCCACGCCGGCGGTCGCGGCGACCAAGTCGAGCGAGATGCGCTCGGGTCCGTGCTGGACGAGGAGCTCCTCGGTCGCCCGCAGGATCGCCCGCCGATTACGTGCCGCGTCCGTCCGTTCGACGACCATGACACCTCCTGGCAATCGGACTACTGGTCCGATACTATCCGGCAGTAATCGGACCGTTGGTCCGATTGACCACATGGGAGGAACCGCTGTGCAAGCTCTGCTCGCCGCGCCCGACGTCGCCGGGGGCATTCGGTTCGCCGATGTCCCGGAGCCGGTACCGTCCCCGCACCAGGTTCTCGTCGACGTGCGTCACGCGTCGGTCAACAGCGGGGAGGTTCGCCACCTCGAGCTCCAGCCGGCCGGTGCGGTGCTCGGGTATGACGCCGCCGGGTACGTCGTCCGGACGGCCGAGGACGGCACCGGGCCCGGCGTCGGTGAGCGGGTCGTCGCGTTCGGGATCGGCGCCTGGGGGCGGCGCGCCGTGTTCGGTACCGACAGCGTCGCCGTGGTCCCCGCCTCGCTCGACCTCGCCGCCGCGGCGGCGTTGCCACTCGTCGGGATGACAGCCCTGCGGACCTTGCGTGCCGTCGGCTCGGTCCTCGGCCGGAGGGTGCTCGTAACCGGCGCCGCCGGCGGAGTCGGCCGGCTGGCGGTGCAGTTGGCCCGGCTCGGCGGCGCCCACGTCATCGCCTCGGTCGGCTCTGCCCGCCGGGTCGACGGGCTCGCCGCGCTGGGGGCTGACGAGGTCGTCGTCGGGCTCGACGCCGTCGACGCGCCGGTGGACGTGATCATCGAGAACGTGGGCGGAGCGCATCTGGTCACGGCATGGGGCCTGCTCAAGCCCGGGGGCAGTCTGCAGAGCGTCGGCTGGGTCTCAGGCGAGCCGGCGGTGTTTCCACCGAACTCGATCTTCGCCCTGGGGCCGGCCAAGACGTTGCAGTCGTTCGGCGACGCGTCGAACCCCGGTCCGGACCTGGCCGTCCTCGTCGACCTGGCCGCCCGCGGCACCATCAAACCGGAGGTGGGCTGGCGCGGCTCGTGGGAGCGCATCGGCGACGCGATCCAGGCGCTGATCGGGAGGAAGGTGGCCGGGAAGGTCGTCATCGACCTCGATGACACCGCCGGCAGTCATCCGAGATGACCGAATCGCGTTCTTGAAGAACAGCGCCAGTCGTCGGCTATCCACCGGCGGCTCGGCCGTGTCGATCGGCGTGGAGTGCGGTAGCCGGACCACGGAGGCGTGCCGGCCCGCCGCGTCCGCGTTGGTCGACCGATACCGTGGAGTCGTGAGCCTGCACCTGAGCCAGGTCGCCGAGGCGGACGAGCTACTGACCAACGATCCGCTGGCCCTCCTCATCGGCATGGTTCTGGACCAGCCAGTACCGGAACCATGGAGTGGGGACGTCCGAGACAGGGGGACGACCGGGTGAGTCTCTAGCCGCCGCCTGGCGGTATGACCCCGTCATCGGCGGCGAGCCGGCAGGATGTCAGAAATCCAAACATGCCCGTACCGTCCTTGCGCCGGAAGAAGTCCACCATCTCGGTGTTGAACTCGTGGCGGCGTGCGGCCGGGACACTGATGGCATCCATCCCCTGGGACATGAGGTGACCATTCATCATGTAGCGGGCGGTGCGCTTGTTGCCGTCGTAGTAGAACTGCTGAAGCGAGCCGAAGAGAAAATAGGCGATCGCCTGCTCGAACTCGGCGTCGATCTCGGCGGACAGGAATTCCAGCCCCTGCGAGAGGATGCGACGCAGGTTCTCGCCACCGCGCTCGGTAGCGGGTGGCAGGTAGCGACCATGCTGTCCGAGGCTGACGCCGGGGGTGAGAGTCTCCTTGCCCTCGCCGCGGAAGTGGCCTGACTCCAGTGCTTCGTCCCGGGCGAGCAGGAACTGGAGCCTGTCGGAGATCTCTTTGGAGAGCCGGAACTCGCCCGTCCTGACGAGCCGGGCGAGCTCGTTCGCCGCCTCGGCGAGGTTCAGGATCTGACGTTCATCGCTGATCTTCCGCCCGCCAACGGTGATCCCGTCCAGGAGTGTCTGGACTTCGGGGTAGGTGAACGGGTTGCCCTCGAGCACCGCGGCGTCCCATACGTACTCCGGCAGCGACTGGCGAAGCCGCCAGACGGCGCGCTCGACGGCGAACCGTGGAATGTCCCGCCGTACGGCGGACCGGTCCCAGGTGAACCCCATCGCATCCAGCATCGCCTCGATCGTCGCCATGATCGCACCTCCTCGGGGCCGCGCGCGACCGGCACGTGCCGCCAGCCATGTCTGTGATCCAACGATACGGCGACCGCGGCATGCCAGGTCGGGGACGGTACTGGCAGAGTCGCGTGTTCGACCGACTTGTTGATCAGGTGATGCGGGCGGGCTCCCCGCCCGGACTGGCTGCGCGGGCGGCGCGTGCGAGAGCCGCGATAGCTGGTGACGTGCTGTGGGCGGGCCAGGCGAGCAGCAGGGTGACGGGCTGCGCGTCGGTCACCTGCACGCTGACGAGGTCGTGGCGCAGTGGCGTGGTCACGAAACGGGGGACCAAGGCGACGGTCTGGCCCAGCGCGACGAGTTGTAGCAGTTCGGTGAGGCTGCGCGCTTCGGGACCGGTAGACGGCCCACGCCGCGGGTGCACGTTCTCGTCGCGAAGGTCGGCCATGCACAGGCTCGCCCGAACGGCGAACGGGTGCGTAGCTGGCAGCACAGCCATGAGGGGTTCGGTCAGCAGCGGCTCGGTGTCGAGCCCGCTCAGGTCATCGGCCAGACTGTAGAGCAGTGCGGCGTCGGCGCGGCCGTCCCGCAGCAGCCGTCCCCGGTCCGTTTGAAAGATCACCCGCACTGGCAGCGAGCACGGCTCGTATTCGCAGGCGGCGAGGATCGCCGGAAGCAGGCCCGCGTCCCCGCCCGCCTTCATCGCCAGTACCAGGTGCGGATCATCGGCGCCCGCCCGCCGGGTACGCCGCGCGGCGGCATCCACCGCGTCCAGGGAGTGGCGTGCCTCGCGGGCCAGCACCTGCCCGGCCGGGGTCGGCGTCACCGCGCGACTGGTTCGCTCGAACAGGACGACGCCCAGGCGGCGCTCCAGCCGCTGGATCGTCTTCGACAGCGCGGGCTGGGCGATGCCGAGCCGGGCGGCGGCCCGGCTGAAGTGCAGTTCTTCGGCCACGGCCAGGAAGTGCGCCAGTTCCCGGGTCTCCAGCGGCTGTTCCATGCCGTCAGGTTATCGATCGCGGCCCGGCGGGTCTTGGACGTGGCCCGGCCAATGATGGTGATCTGAAGGCCGTTGAACATTCCTTCCGGCAGCAACGAGAAAGGTGCGCATCCGACATGGAACCGATCGAGCCGACGGCGGGCCCGCGCGACGTCCTGGAGCAGTATCGCCGGGCCGCGATCAGGCAGTCTACCGAGGACATGAGGCGGCTCTATGCGGTCGACGCGGTCCATGAGTTCCCGTTCACGGCACCAGGCGTGCCCTCCCGGCTCGTGGGCCGGGAAGAGATCGTCGGCTGGATAGCGGCGGGCTGGCGGAGCATGCCACTGCGCTTCGAGCGGTACCGCACGATCGCCAGTCACGACACCGGCAATCCGCAGACGGTCATCGTCGAGCAGGAGGCCATCGCCAGGAACACATCCAGTGGTCGCGAGTTCACCCTACCCAACATCGTCGTACTCACCGTCCGAGATGGCCAGATCACTCACCTGCGTGACTACGTCAATGTGCTGGCGGCGGCGGACGCCACCGAGCGCGCCGCCAACGCCCTCGGCTGATCGCGGTAAGCCCCGGGCGTGGGACGGCGGCGCTCACACCCACCTGGACGTTCGGGCTAGCCTGGCGCTGACAGTCCGTGGGGCCGGGCGCGACGACGCCGATCGTGCGGTGACCTGAGCAGCGATGCGACGCCTGCACCGGTCCGACTACTGTGACGCGCGTGGGACTTCACCTGAGCCAGATCGCTGAGGCGGACGAGCTGCTGACGAACGATCCGCTGGCGCTCCTGATCGGGATGGTGCTGGACCAGCAGATCCCGCTGGAGCGGGCGTTCGCCGCGCCGTACGAGCTTGTCGAACGGCTTGGGCGTCCGCTTGACGCGGCCGAGCTGGCCGACTTCGATGCGGACAAGTTGAGTGGGATCTTCTCCCGGCAGCCGGCGTTGCACCGGTTCCCTGGCTCGATGGCCAAGCGTGTGCAGGCCCTGTGCCGTTTGCTGCTGGACTCCTACGATGGCGATGCTGCGGCGGTGTGGACGACCGCGACGGATGGTCGGGAGCTGCTGAAGCGGATTGCCGCCCTGCCGGGCTTCGGCCAGCAGAAAGCCAAGATTTTCGTGGCGTTGCTCGGTAAGCAGCTTGGCGTGACTCCTCCTGGTTGGCGGGAGGTCTGCGTGCCCTTCGGAGAGGATGGCAGCTTCCGTTCGATCGCCGACATCACCAGTCCCGAGTCACGGATCAAGGTGCGGGACTTCAAGAAGCAGATGAAGACCGCAGCCAAGGCCGGCGCCGCCTGACCTCCGGTTTCGTTACTCGGTCCCATGAGAGTGCCGCGGCGTGGGCGTTCAGCACCGCCAACCTGACCTCGCTGACGGAGGATCGCTCCTGGCTGTCCGTCTCGGACGCGGCAGACTTCCCCGCCGAGCCCCGCATCCACTGTCCCCGCCGGGTGTTCAACGGCCTGCACATCGGCTGGTTCCCGGCCGCGGGGTGAGCGGACCCGACTCCTGCGCGTCATGACGTGGAACATCCACGTTCACCCCGACCAGCGAGGCTGACACCGATGGTGCCTAGCCGGATCCACCGCCGCGGCGGTGTCCCCGAGTTCTCCGGAGGAAGCGTGGTCACCTCGTCGGTCGTAATCACAGGCGCGGCGTCCGGGATCGGGCGAGCGTGCGTGGAGCTGTTCGCCGCCCGGGGGTTCGGGGTGGTGGCCGTCGACCTCGATGAGGCCGTGCTGTCCACACTGACCGGACAGCCCGGACAGCCCGGGCCGGAGCAGGTCGTGCCACTCGTCGGGGACGTTTCCCGCGAGGAGACCGGCACCGCCATGGCACAGCTGGCGCTCGCACGTTTCGGACGGCTGGACGTGGCGGTGCTAAACGCCGGGATCGGCGGAACCCTGCCGTGGGAGGCCGCCGGTGCCGTCGAGCGGCTGGATAGAATCTTCGCCGTCAACGTGCGGGGTGTGGTGATCGGGATACGTTCCGTTGTTCCGGTGCTGCGTGGCAGCGGCGGCGGCTCGATCGTTGTGACCGCGTCCAGCGGCGGACTGCAGGGGGAGCCTGGGAACTGGGCCTACAACGCGTCCAAGGCGGCAGTGATCAACATGGTGCGCGCCGCCGCGCTCGACCACGCCGTCCAGAACATCCGGATCAACGCGGTCGCCCCCGGCCTCACTGAGACCCCGCTGACGGCACGGCACCGGACCGATCCGGAGCTTGCCGCGGCGGTGGGCCGGCGGATCCCGATGCAGCGCTGGGGGTACGCGCGGGAACACGCGGCGGCCATCTGGTTCTTGGCCTCGCCCGAGGCGTCCTACGTCACCGGGACGACGCTGGTCGCCGACGGGGGGCTCACCGCACACCACGGTGCGGTGCCCCTGCCGGCTCGGCCGGAGTTCTGACGCGAAGATTCCCGAACCGGTCGCTGGTAGCTGGGCGCGCGGAGCTGCCGGCGCGCTGTCGCGGGTCGGCTGCTGGCTGCCGTGGGTCAGGAGGCGGTGTCGAGAGTGACGCGGTAGCCCATGGTTTCGAGGTGGCGGACGGCGCGGGTCCGGGCTCGTTCGGGGTTGAGGCGGGTGTAGTAGTCGGCGCCGGGGTCGTCGTAAGGAGTGCTGGTGGTGGCCATGTGCCAGATCGCGGTGAGCATGGAGTGCTGGACTGCGACGTTGGCCTTCTGCGGTCCGCGGCGGGAGGCGACGCGTCGGTAGCGGGCTCCGAGGTAGGTGCGCGGGTTCTGGGCGCAGGCCATGGCCGCGGCGCCGAGCGCACCGTGGAGGTAGGGGTTGCCCGGGCGGGTCCGGCTGGATTTGACCTTGCCGGCGGACTCGTTGTTCCCGGGTGATCGCGGTGCGCGCCCGGGTCAGGTCGCGGAGCGGGCGGATCGGGGCGGGCGGCACGAACGACCCGCGTACCAGGCCGTGGGCGCCGAGCTGGGCGAGCCAGGTCGCGTCCGCGACGTCGGTCTTGCGTCCCGGGAGGTTCTTGACGTGCCGGGCGTTGACCAGCAGCACCTCGAACGGGGCGTCCTCCAGCAGGTAGTAGAAGGGTTTCCAGTAGTCCGGGGTCGCCTCCATCACCACACAGGTGACGGACTGGTCCACCAGGTGGTCGCGCAGCTCGAGGATCTGGCGGGTCATCGCGCCCCAGGTCGTGACCGTCTCCTGGGTTGTGCGGCGGCCCGCCCCGGCGATGCGCACGCAGACCTTGGCGTCCTTCTTCGAGATGTCCAGGCCCGCGCAGCGGGCGTGCACGACGTCCATCACATGCCTCCCACACAGCGACACGGTGTTCGTCGTGGGGAGGGCTGGGGAGATCGAAGTCTGACGCACGGGCTCGAAGGCACCAATCCACGGTTCCCGTGGAAGCCCTCCGCCACCATGCTGACCTACAGGCTCACAGGCACCACAGAGCACATCGGGGTCGACCACGACGAACACCATCATGATCGACCCCGGCCGGCCATGACCGCAACGGCCCGGAAGCGCCGAATCTTCGCGCACCACGGTGCGCCTCGAAGACGGCGCCGCGATGCTGACCTGCGGTTTCGTCTCTCAGCGGGCTTCCCGGTCCGCAAATGGTCCGCAGCAGTCCGTACGGGTTGGCTGGTCGCCCACATTGTGGGCGTGGGTGTGCCGGCAGAGTGTCAGTTGCGGTCAGCGGACTACTGTCCTCGGCCATGACCGAACCGTCCTACCTGCGCACCACCCGGACGGCCTACGACACCGTCGCCGTCGAGTACGCCGAGCGCTTCAGCGCCGCGCTGGAGGCCAAGCCGCTGGACCGTGCGCTACTCGCCGCTTTCGCCGAACTCGTGCAGGCCTCCGGTACCGGGCCGGTCGCCGATCTCGGCTGCGGCCCCGGCCATGTGACGGTGCACCTGCACTCTCTCGGGTTGACCGCTTTCGGTGTCGACTTGTCGCCGGCGATGGTCGCACTGGCCCGGCGGTCGCACCCGGGTCTGCGGTTCGACGAGGGTTCGACGACCGCACTGGACCTGCCGGACGGCGTTCTCGGCGGCATCGTCGCCCGATACTCCCTCATTCACATACCACCGGAGCGGTTGCCGGCAGTGTTCGCCGAGTTTCACCGGGTGCTGGCCCCGGGCGGCCACCTGCTGCTCGCCTTCTATGCCGGCGACGAGCCTCGGCGCCTGGCGCAGGCGTTCGACCATGCGGTGTCGCTCGCCTACCGGTGGTCGCCTGACCGTGTCGCCGAGTTGGTACGCCAGGCCGGGCTTGTCGAGGTCGCCCGGTTGCTGCGCGAGCCTGACGCGACGGAAAGGTTCCAGCAGGCATGCCTCCTGGCCCGCAGACCGAGCTCGGCGAGCAGCCCGACGGCCTCGTGGATGTAGCGGAACACGGTGGCCACGCCTACCTCGAAGCCGTCGGCGAGCCGGGTGTAGGTGTCGCCGTTGCGCAGGTGGGCCAGCACGAGCGTGGCCTGGTCGCGGGCGGACAGCTTCCGCCACGTGCTCAGCTGATCCCGGTGGGCTTGGAGCAGGTCGGTGAGGAAGGCCAGGGTCGAGGAGGGCAGGTGGATGACGCCGGGGTAGGTTAACAACGGAGTCCTCGGTCGGGGAACAGCGGATAGACACCCTGTGATCTACCGAGGGCTTCTCTATTTCTGCCGGCCGGGCCGACAACGTTCGATCAAGGGCTGGATGGCCTCATCAACGGATTGTGTTCCTGACATTAGCCAAGCCAAGATGGAAAAGATTCATTCGACCCGGAATTGTTCCTGGGTTTCCTTTCTGGGCACGGCGTGCGCTGGCGGGCCGCCGAAGGCTGAGCCGGATTCGGTGGCCCACTCCCGGCCGGATTGGCTCAGACGGCCTTCAGGACACCGCCGTCGGCGATGTAGTCGGCACCGGTGAGATTCCCGGCCCGTGGTGATGCCAGAAAAGCTACCAGGGCGGCTGTCTCCTCCGGCTCCGTGAGCCGGCCGGTCGTGATGCCCATCCGTGCCGGCACCTCGGCGAGGAATTCGTCCAGCGTCACCCCGTTTACCCGGGCCAGTTTGCCCGCATATCCATCTGCTTCCGTCCAGTTACGGGTTCGGGTCGGGCCCGGGCTGACCGTCAGTGCCCGGAGCCCACGGCCACCGAATTCTTCGGCGAGTGCCTTGCTCAGATTCGTCAGTGCCGCCTTGGCTGTACCGTAGTCGACCGGCTGGAACGCGGCCCGGGCGCCGATCGAGGAGATGGTGATAACGACCCCCCGCCGCTCCAGGAGACCCGGCAGGAGTGCTCGGGTGACCCGGACGGTGCTGAAGAGGTTCAGCTCGAACGTCTGCCGCCAGGACTCGTCCGGTATCGCGAGGAAACCCTGGGCGCACATGCTGTCGTCGGTCACGCCGCCGAGGTTGTTGACGAGGATGTCGGTTTGGCCGGCCCGGGCGGCGAGGAGATCGGCCCCGGCCGGGGTGGTGAGATCCACCGGTACCTGCGTCACGGCGTCACCGAGCTCGGCGAGCTGTGGTGTGACATTCCGTGCTGCCGTGGTTACCCGAACTCCTTCGGTGGCCAGTGTGCGCACGATGGCCAGTCCGATGCCCTTGCTGGCGCCGGTGACGACCGCGGTCCTGCCGGCAAGCTGAAGATCCATAACACTCTTTTCTTTACCTTGAGGTACAAAATTATTGTGGACGACGGCCCTGTCGGGACTCCTGACTGGATCGCTGGCTACCCGGATTGCTGGCTACAGGGACCGCAAGGCGGTGTCGGCGAGTCCCGCGAGCCGCTGCGGATTCGGATCAGCCTTCCCCAGGACCCGGACGCCGTTGATCGTGGCGAGGAAGAGAGCGGCCAGCGCCCCGGCGTCGGCTGCCCGATCGATGTCGCCGGCCCGCTGGCCTTCCTCGATGGTGCTGCGGAAGGCCGCCTCCTGCCGGTCGAAGGTCCGGCGTACCAGGTGGTTTATCAGCTCGTCCCCATCGGCGAACTCGACCGCCGCGTTTGCGATCATGCAGCCGCGCCGTTCGTCGTCCGACAGGGCGGCGGCCACGACCAGGCCGAGAGCAGCCCGTAGGCGTTCCCGGGGCGGACCTGGCCCGTCCAGGACCTGGATGATCCGCATCGCCTCGCGCTCGTGATAGCGACACAGTGCCCGCTCGAAGAGCGCGCGCTTGCTGGTGAAAGCGTTGTAGAGGCTGCCCCGGCCGATTCCGAGCGCGTTGACGAGCTGCTGCGGCGTGGTGTTGGCGTACCCGTTGGCCCAGAAGACCTCCATCGCAGTGTCGACCGCGACGTCCGGATCGAACGCCTTGCCTCGAGCCATGCCCGTCACCATAGACGGAAATGGAACTCCAGGTCAAAAATTGACGCCCGGCGGCCAGCCCGAGCCGGCGGGGGCCTGTTGCGTGAGCGGCCACCGCGGTCTGGGCTGCTCCGGGCACGAGCGCGTGAGAACCCACTGAGCCGTTCGTTCGCGGCCCGCTACGGTGGTCGGCGTAGGACTGCATCTGAGTCAGATCGCCGAAGCGGACGAGCTGTTGACCAACGATCCGCTGGCGCTCCTGATCGGCATGGTTCTGGACCAGCAGATCCCACTGGAGTGGGCGTTCGCGGCGCCCTACGAGCTGACCCGGCGGCTCGGCCGGGGGCTGGACGCCGAGGAGCTGGCGGACTTCGATCCGGACAAGCTGGGTGCGGTCTTCTCACAGCAGCCGGCGTTGCACCGGTTCCCCGGATCGATGGCCAAGCGGGTGCAGGCGCTGTGCCGGATCGTCGTGGACACCTACGACGGCGACGCCGCGCGGGTATGGACGACCGCGGGCGACGGCAAGGAACTGCTGAAGTGGGTGTCGGCGCTGCCGGGGTCCGGCCCGCAGCAACGGGGACGGGGTGGCGGTTGGTGGCCCGGGGGCGGACGGCGGCGGGGAAGCGTACCGACTCTACCGCGTACTCCGCCCAGCCGGCCTGCCGGGCGTGGCGGTCGGCGGCGTGCGCGTTCTCGAACGCCAGCACGATCTCTGTGACCTGCCGGCCCTCGCCGTCGAACCGCACCAGGCCGAAGACCTGCGCCTCCCTGCTCATGACAGTAGCTCCACGTGCTGATCCCCTCTTCGTCATCTGTCTGGTTCCGGTGACGAAAAGCGTCGATCAGATGACCAGGCGTCCCTGCCGCCAGCCGAGGACGTTTGGGACGCTTATGATGCAGTCCGTAACGTCCCTACCTGGAAGATGTGACAGTGGGGCCCGGGGAACCAACGAACACTTGCGGGTAGCGATGGCATCAAGTGGCATGGAGATCGAGAACGGTGCGATAGCAGATCACAGCCGCCCGGCGAGGTGCCGTTGGAGCTCCGCGTGGCGGAATTGGTAGGCCGCTCCAGCTTGCCGCAACGCTCCCCGCTGTTGGTGCGCATCGGTGAGGAAACGCATCAACCGCCACGGCAGCTGACCTCGCAAAGCTAGCCACCACCGGGCGGCAGCGAACCATCCCCACGTGGTCCGGGAGAGCCCGGCCGCGAGCCCGGCCGCGAGCCCGATCACGAGCCCGGTCGCGAGCCCCACCGTGAGTCCGGCCGCGACCGTGAACCCGACCGTGAGCCCGGTTGTTAGCCCATTCGCGAGCCCATTCGTGAGCGTGATCGTGAGCCCGGCCGCGAGTCCGACCGCGAGCCCGGCCGCGAGCCCATTCGTGAACCCGATCGCAAGCCCGGATAGGAGGCCTACCGTGAGCCCGTTCGTGAGCCCGCCTGTGGGCCCGTTCGTGAGCCCGATCGTGAGCCCGGCTGCAAGCCCGCCCAGGAGTCCGCCCGTGAGCCCGCCCGTGAGCACGAACGCAAGCAGGACGTTACGGAAGGTGCTGCGGTCCTGGCCGAGAATGGTGTGTGGGGTGGTGGCCTCTGTCGGCTCCCCTGGCCGAGGTCTGAGCCCGACCGTGAGCGCGAACATGAGCGCGACTGTGAGCCCCGCGGTGAGTCCGATCGTGAGCCCGCCCGCGAGCCCGATCGCGAGCCCGAACACGAGCCCGACCAGGAGCGTGGCCGCGAGCCCGCCCCGGGTGAGTGACCAGCGCAGTCCCTGGGCAGGCCGGTCCGGTCCCTCCACGAACCCGGCCGGGATGCCGAACGCAAGCCCGCCCAGGAGCCCGGTCAGGAGCCCGGCCAGAGGCCCGAGCAGGCACCCGCTGAGAAGCGCAGCCGCTGCCCCGCTCCCTGCCCCGGCGACGAGCCCGGTGAAGGTGCGGGGAGCGGCGGTGCGCAGCTGCCACCAGGCCAGGTCGGTGGTGCCACCCAGGCGGTGTTCGAGGTGGCCGGCGAGGAAGACCAGCCAGCGCTGCGCATCGGCCGGCTTCCAGGGGCAGCGCAACGCCGGGTCGGGATGGGGCCGGTAGGCCGCCGGGAGGAACCCGTCGAACAGGTGCCGCTCGACCGCCTGCCGGCTCGCGAGCCCGGGGCCAAGGAGATCATCAGGGTTGGGCAGGCCGGTGGCTGGCTCGCCGGGCCGCGGAGTATAGATCGTCCGTGCCAGGGTGGCCATCAGCGGGGTGGTCAGCGCCTGCCCCACCGGGTGTGCCGGATCGGTCAGGACATCCAGCACCCGACCCCACCGGGCCCGCCCGGCTGGCCCGCCCGCCGCGGCTCGCAGGTAGTCGGCGACCACACCGGCGTCCAGCGGACACAGCTGGATACCGGCGGCGCCGGACAGCTGCACCCCGGGCGCCCCGTCATCCGGACTGACCGCCGCCCGGTACGGGCCGGTGCGGGCCGTGAGCACCAGCCCGACCCCGGGCCGCAGCGCCTTGTTCAACTCGGCGAGCGCACGGCCGTGGGCCGCTTCAGTGATCTCGTCCAAGCCGTCGAGCACCGGCAGGAACAGGCCAGCGTCCCACAGCGCCCGTGCCCAGCTCACCCCCCGCCGAGTCCCGGTCACCCGCGCTCGCAGCGCAGGGTGGTCCAGGCACAGCCGGCGTTCCAACCAGTCCCACAGGTGCTCTCGGGTCGGATCCCAGGACGCCAGCGGCACCAGCACCGGCACCGGCCCACCCGGGGCGCGGCGGGCCAGCAGGTCCAACACCAGCCGGACGATCAGAATGGTCTTGCCCGCTCCCGGTTCGCCGAGCACCAGCAGCCGGCCGGTCGGCACCCGAGCGAGCAGCCCGGCGATGTGGTCCCCGCCGCCGGCTAACGCCGCCGGTCCTGGTGCCCACCACGCCCGGTCCGGCTCCGGCCAACCTGCCGAACAGGCTGCTCGTTGCAGCACTGCCCAGTCCGTGACCAAGGCTTCCTCGGCCGCCTCCCACCGTACCGGGATCGTGTACGGGTCGTTGACTCGCCGCAGTTCCACCTCCGCTTCCCAGCGGCGGCGTACCGCTACCGCGATCTGATCTGCCATCGTTGCGCTGAGCGACTCACGGATGGCACGCTGCGCCAGCGGCGGCGCATTCCGCACCGGCGGCAGATCCGGTGGGAACACCGGACCGCCCACCGTCGCCCCCGCACCGCCCAGAGCACCGGGGAACCCTGGTTCCGTGGCGGGTTTCCCCCGCTCACCCGCAGCGGCGGCGACCACCATGTGCCGCGCCGCATCCTGGGTGATCCCAAACAGATCCACCGAGACAATCTGGCCCAGCAAGCCCGGACGGTCGCATTCCTCCACCCGGAACACCAACAGCTTGCGCGCTCGCCCCGACGGGTCCGCCGCCCATGCCGCCTGCCACTCCGGCGCTGCGGACACCGAGGTCAGATAGGCCGCCGAGAGCACCACCACCGTCCGGGGCGCCTGCTCGGTCGCCCTGTGCAGCTTCTCCACGAGGTGCGTCCCCGCAGTGAAATCCCATGCCTGGATCACTACCCGGTAGCTGGCGGCCTCCAACGTCCAGGCAATCCACTCCGCCCACTCCCGATCCGCCCCGGTGTACGACACAAAAAAGTCTGGGTCGGTAACCTCGCTACTCCCTTCGGTCACCCACACAGAATGCCACTGTCACCCAAAGTATCGGAAACCGGCCAATCAACCGGCATCGGCCGTGCCCGCCGCGTGCCCGTAGCAGGGGTGAGCATCGGGTCGGAGCGGGGAACGACGGTGGGAACCGGACTGCCGCTGACCTGGACAGGAGGGTTCCGGCTCGCGTCAGGCTCCTGGAGCAGGCGACCGAGGGCCGATCGTCCGGGCCGGGAATCCGCTACGGGCCAGGCCCTGCTTTCCCCGGCCAGTCGGGCCGGACAGAGGGAAGGCCGGTCGCGGGCGGGATGGCGCCTGACCTTCTTCCGCATCCAGCCGGCCGTCCCGCAAAGACCTGACCGGCCCTGTCCTGGCCGGGCCCAGGTCGTGTCGGGCTCAGGTCGTGTCGGGCTCAGGTCGTGTCGGGCTCAGGTCGTGTCGGGCTCAGGTCGTGTCGGGCCCAGGTCGTGTCGGGCCCAGATCGTGTCGGGTCAGATGGCCAGCAGGACGAACGCGGGGAAGGCGCAGATGGCGGCGGCGGTGAGGTAGATCGCGGCATGCGCCCACAGCGGTGCCCGGTGTGAGGGATCCAGCAGGCGCGAGATGCGCGCGATCACCGGGGTGTGGATCGGGGAGGAGCGGGCAGGCTCGGCAAGCAGGTGGTCCGTCATGCCACTCCTGCCGCTGCCGCGTCCCCTGTTTGACAATCTTACTCGCAGCACCCTGGTGTGACCGGTCGTCCGCTGTGGACTCACCGTCCCGCGCTGGAACACTCCGGTGATGCCGACCGCTCCCGCCGGTACCGGGAACCGGGCCACCCCGAGCCGGGCCAGCGCCCGGGCCAGGGTCTGGCAGCTGGTGCGGCGGGCGGCGGTGTCATCGGCGAGCATCTCGACCAGCAGTGACACCGCGGCGGTCGCATCGCGCGCCGGGGGGAGGAACGGGAAGGTCTGCTGCCAGGCTATGAAGGGCTGGATGACGAGATCATGCCGGCCGCGGGCGTGGGCCTCTTCGTGAGCGAGGACGGACTCCAGCTCGTCCTCGGCGAGCGCCGCCAGCAGACCTTTGGAGACGACGACCCGGGTGTGGCGCACGCCGGGTAGGCAGTAGGCGACCGCGACAGGATGGTCCAGGACACGAAGCCGTCCGCGGCGGTGGATGCTTCCGGCACAGTTGGGCAACCCGTGTGGCGGCTGGCATGCCCCGGCGCCTGGCAGCCCTTCCGACGCCGCAGCTACGTCGTTGTGCCCGCCGTGGTCCTGACCGGCCAGGTCGACCAGGTGGCGGTGGCGGCGACGATGCCGCAGGGTCCGCGCGGTGGACAGGGCGAGGACGCCGAACAACCGGGCGGCCAGCGCGGACGCCACCCCAAGCGCGATCACGTTGATCCAGCCGAGCCCGGCGAGGGGTTCGCCGGCGGCCACATGACCGGCATGGTCGAGCACGCCCACCGGCAGATCGGCGGAAAGCGGCGCGAAAGCGAATGCGATCACCGCGAGCAGCGCTGACACACCGCCGGCGAGCCCGATCGCCTGCCACAGCACGATCGCCGATCGCGGGCAGCGGGACGGCCAGTGAGCTCCGGCGAGCAGTCGTGGAACCGGCCATGCGAGCGCGCCCGCGAACAGGGAGAGGATGGCCGCGGTCGTCATAGCGGGTGAACAGTACCTCTGCCCGCAGACGGTGGTTCGGTATGTGCGCGTGTCGTGCCCGATACGGTGTCGCCGGTATGGGTGACCCCTGCGCCGGTGCGTCCCGGTTCGCCGGTTCCCTCGTCGATTGCGAGGTCGGTCGGACGGATGGTCGGACCGGTGTAGCCGAGTTCGGCGCCTGGCGTCGGGGCTAGCGCCCTGCGCAGGATCTCGGCTTCGGCCGGGGATACGGAACCGACGAAACGGACCAGCGCCGAGCTGCGGTCCTCGGTGGTGTCCAGGACGGCGAGCATGGCCTCGGCCACGACGGCGTCCCGGCTGCTTGACGCCCGGTAGCGGTGGGCGCGTTCCGCCCGTTCCCGCTGGACGAAGCCCTTGCGTTCGAGGCGTTCCAGCACCGTGAGAACCGTGGTGTAGGCAAGGTCGCGTTCGTGGTCGAGCCGAGCGGCCACCTCGCGCGCGGTCAACCAGACGTCAACGTCCCACAGCACGTCCATGACTGACCGCTCAAGGTCACCGAGACGCGCCATGTATCTCACTGTACGACATGCCACGGAGTTCTGTGCCCTGATCGGGAGTCCGGTTGTGATCCAGGTTGGTCGTGCGATCCCGCGGGCCGGCGTCCCGTATTCTACAAAGCGTAGAAGTTCTACAGAGCATAGAAGATCGCTTCCCGGCATGGTCCTTCGTCCGCACGGACGGTAGGCAGGAGGGGTTGCACATGATCCTCGCCGCGTCCACGGATCTTGCTCGTGGGCAGACCGCGTTCTCACTGGCCTTCCACATCTGCTTCGCGGTCTTCGGGGTGGGCATGCCCTGGCTGCTGCTCTACACCGAACGTCGCTGGATCCGGACGGGCGACCCGGTCTGGCTCGCCCTCACCCGCAAGTGGGCACGGGCCTTCGCCGTGATGTTCGCGGTCGGCGCGGTGTCGGGAACGGTCCTCTCCTTCGAGTTCGGCCTGTTGTGGCCGGCGTTCATGGCCCGCTACGGCGGAGCGCTCGGCCTGTCGTTCACCCTCGAGGGCTTCGCGTTCTTCATCGAGGCGGTTTTCATCGGCCTCTACCTCTACGGGTGGAAGCGCCTGTCCCCCAGGGCCCACTGGCTGACGATGCTCCCGATCGCCGTCGCGGGCACCCTGTCGACCCTGTTCATCATCACCGCGAACGCGTGGATGAACGTCCCTCGCGGAGTGCGGGAGGTCGACGGGCGGGTCGTCAGCGCGGAGCCGCTCGCGCCCTTCCTGACCCCGGCCACCCCGGCACAGGTGGTCCACATGCTGCTTGCGGCGCTGATGTGCACCGGCGGCGCTGTTGCCGGGGTGTACGCGGTCGGGATGCTGCGCGGACGCCGGGACGCCTACCACTGCCGCGGTCTGCGCGTCGGCCTGGTCACGGTGCTCGCCTGCGCTCCGCTTCAGCTGATCGTCGGCGACTGGGCGTCACGCGTGGTCGCGAAGCAGCAACCGGTGAAGCTGGCCGCGATGGAAGCCCTGTACCGGACGCGGTCGCATGCGCCGCTGACGCTCGGCGGCATCTACGACGACGTGACCGGAGAGGTCCGGCACGGCATCGAGATCCCCGACCTGCTGTCGCTCATGACCGGCTGGAGCCGTGACCACGTGGTGACGGGGCTTGCGGCGGTCCCACCGGCCGAACGCCCGAACGCCCTGATCGTCCACCTTGCCTTCGACACGATGGTGGCCCTCGGGACGGCGCTCGTCGGGCTGTCCGTGGCCGTGGCGGTGGTGGCGTTCCGGCGCCGGCGGCGTGGGGTTCACCCGGCGATCCCGATTGGCCGGGGCTGGCTGTTCGCGGCGAGCGCCACCGGGCCGGCATCCATGATTGCGATGCTGGCCGGCTGGGAGGTGACTGAGGGTGGCCGCCAGCCCTGGATCGTCTACGGTCGCATGCTGGTGACGGACGCGGTGACCCACAGCCCCGGCCTCGGCTGGGCGTTCGGCGGGACGCTCCTGCTCTATCTGGGACTGTCGACGGCACTGGTACTCATCCTGCGGCGGATGGCCACGGGCGGGCCGGCCTACGAGACCGCATCCATAGCAGCGGACGCCGTCTCGGCCGACGCGCTCTCGGCAGACGCGGTCCCGGCGGATCCCGTACCCGCGGCCAGGGAAGCTGCCCCGGCGGAACCCGCGCGGCCGGCAGGGGCGGATCGGTGACCGCCGCGGATGCCCTGCTGATGGTCATGGTCGGCGGGCTGACGGCATACGCGCTACTCGGTGGTGCCGACTTCGGCGGAGGAGTATGGGACCTGTTCGCCCGCGGACGGCATGCCGGCGAACAGCGTGCGCTGATCTCGTCCGCGCTCGGCCCGGTGTGGGAGGCGAACCACGTCTGGCTGATTTTTGTGATCGTGGCGATGTTCTCCGGGTTCCCGGAGGCGTTCGGCGTGCTCGGCAGCACCCTGGAGCTGCCCATGGCGCTGGCGCTCGTCGGCATCGTGCTGCGGGGCGCCGCGTACGTCTACCGTGCCTACGGTGCCGCAGCGGCCGGCCCCGACCACTGGTGGGGGCGGGTGTTCGCGGTCGCGTCCACGGTCACGCCGTTCATGCTGGGTGTGTGCGGTGCCGCTATGGCCAGCGGCGACGGCCGGCCCGATGACGCGACCGCCCCGTTCACCAGCGCGTTCGGTCTGGTGTCCGGCGCCTTCGCGGTCACCGCGACCGCTTTTCTCGCCGCGGTGTACCTGTGCCGGGACGCGTCCCGGCGGCCCGAGACCGAGCATCTCGTGGCCGGCTTCCGCCGCCGGGCGTTGGGTGGTGCGGTGGTTGCGGGCGCGCTCGCGGTCGTGCTGCTGCCGTTGCTGTGGCGGGACGCGCCGGTGGTCGCCGAGCGGTTCCCCACCCGCGGTGTTCCGTTCGTGGCCGTGTCGGTGTGTGGTGGGGTGGGGGCGCTGGTCCTGCTCTGGCGGCGTCACTACACCGCGGCGCGGCTGGCGGCGGGCCTCGCGGTGGCAGGGGTGCTGTGGGGCTGGGCTGCCGCCCAGTACCCGGACCTGGTGGTCGGGCAGGTCGCTGCCGTCTCGGCCGCGGCACCCACGCAGAACCTGCGGGCCATGCTGATCGCGATCGGGTTCGGGGTGGCGGTCCTGCTGCCGGCGCTGTTCCTGCTGTTCAGGGTGTTCGCCGACCCGGAACCCGCAGGCGGTGACACTCGTCACTGATGCCGATTCACCGATGCGGCTTGCTGATGCCGGGTGCGCGGGTACGGAGATCGGTGCGGGGCCGCCGTCCCGGCCGGCCGGTTCGCCCGGGGCCGTTACGTTCGGCGGGTGAAGCTACGCAGCGACGAGCGGGGACCAGCGCAGGCGGACGCCGGCATACGCGCCGGCAACGGCCCCGGGGCGGAACCGGGGGAGAAATCGTGGGACGAGCCCGGCGAGGAAGCCGGTGAGGGGCTGGAGGGCCAAGGGCGGCGCGATCATGCTTCTTTCGCGCTGCCGGAGGCTGAAGTTCCGGGGTCACCGGACCAGGGCAGCGGCGACCTTGCCGGCCGCGCACGGCCTCGGCGGCGGCTGCTCGCCCACGAGGTGTGCCTTGTTCTGGGCGTTTCGCTGGGGGCCTCCGCACTGTGGGCGGTCGTCCGCTACGTCGGTGATCTGACCGCTGCCGGGCCGGTCCGTCAGCAGGTCGCCGAGCTGAACTCCTCGGCAGCTCCGGGACGCCCCTGGCTCGATCTCGCACTGCAGCTGGCCGGGATCGTGACCGCGATCGTGCCCGCCTTCCTGGCGCTGCACCTGCTTGTCCGGGATGGCGGAGGGCTTGCCGCCATCGGGCTCGACCGCAGCCGGCCTGCCCGCGACGCCCGCTTCGGGGCCGGGCTCGCCGCGATCGTCGGCGGTGGCGGGCTCGGGCTGTACCTGCTCGCCTGGCACTCCGGCGCGAACCTGACCGTGGTCCCCACGAGCCTGCCGGAGGTGTGGTGGCGCATCCCCGTCCTGGTGCTGTCCGCGGTGCAGAACGCGGCGCTCGAGGAGGTCGTCGTGGTCGGCTATCTGCTGACGAGGCTGCGCCAGCTTGGCTGGGATGAGCGCACCGCGCTCGTGGCGAGCGCGGTGCTGCGAGGCTCGTACCATCTTTACCAAGGGCTCGGCGGCTTCGCCGGAAACTTGATCATGGGTCTGCTGTTCGGCCGGATCTATCAGCGTCGGGGGCGGGTCGGCCCGCTCGTAGCGGCCCACTCCCTGATCGACATTGTTGCTTTTGTCGGTTATGTCGCGCTGGCTGGCAGGGTTTCCTGGTTGCCCGTGTCGTGATCATTACTGGAGGAAAATCTCCGGACTGTCAGATGGTTAACATATGATGAACAACAGTGATCTCTCTGTGGCTCATCGGGCGCAGTCAACGCTATTCCGATGTATCGGCGGTAATTGCGCAGACGGTGATGACATGAGGCGGATATGACGGAGGGTGACCATGGGTGGCGGACTGAAGGAAGTGGAACGTAAGTTCGCCGTTGATCCGGCTTTTGTACTGCCAGCCCTGGGCCAGTTGCCAGGAGTGACAGCGGTCAGCGAACCGGAAAGGGTGACGCTGGAGGCCGTCTACTACGACTCCGACGATCTGCGGCTGGCTCAGAACAGGATCACCCTTCGGCGCCGGACGGGCGGGCATGACGAGGGCTGGCATCTCAAGCTGCCGCTGCGCGCCGGCGAGCGCGAGGAGATCCAGCGTCCGCTGGACGCGGCCCCTACCGGCACGGAGGATCGATCGACCGGAACCGACCGAGCACCGGCTGTCAATCCCACGCCGGAGGTGTCCGCTGCCGCTCAGGTAGCCGGCCCGGGTCCCGTCTTGAACCCGGTGGACGCTGTGGACGCTGTGGACACCGGGACGCACGCCGAGGGGGCAGCCCACACTCCACCGGACGATCTTGTTGATCTGGTACGCGTCCATCTGCGCGGCGCGCGGCTTCGACCGGTGGCACGTCTGGTCACGACCCGTACGGCCGTCTGGCTCCGGGATGCCGCTGGCGCCGATCTCGCCGAGGTGGTCGATGACCAGGTCAGCGCCCAGACCCTGGGGCCGGCGGCCCACAGGGGCAGGAAGCGTGAGGACCGCGAGCGCAATCAGTGGCGCGAGATCGAGGTCGAACGTGTCGGCGCCGGTGATGTCAGCTTGCTGGACGATGTCGGCGCGATTCTCACCGCCGCGGGTGCGTCAGCGTCCCCGGACAGCTCGAAGCTGTCACGCGTCCTCGGCCCAGCACTGGCGCAGCAGCGACGATCCGACGTGCTGCCCTCGCCCGGGAAACTACGGCTGCGCTCCCCGGCAGGCGAGGTGGTCGGTGCCTATCTGGCCGCCCAGGTGGAGGCGCTGCTCGCCGCCGACCCGTATGTCCGCCTCGACGTCCCGGACGCCGTCCACAAGATGCGGGTGGCCACCCGCCGGTTCCGTAGCACGCTGCGTACGTTCGCGCCCATGTTCGACGCCGAGCGCGCGGCCTACCTGGACGGGGAGCTGCGTGACCTGGCCGGCGCGTTGTCCGCCGCCCGCGATGCCGAGGTGATGGTCGAGTACTTCGACGGGCGGGTGGCCTCGCTGCCGGCCGAACTGGTGCGCGGCCCGGTCGCCGAAGTGATCGACAGCCAGCTGCTCGTCGGGCAGGAGCAGGCGCGCACCGAGGCGCTGGCGATGCTGCGCAGCGAGCGTTACCTGACACTTGTCGCAGACCTGAAGGACCTGGTCCGCGGGCTGTTGCAGGAGCCTGCGACGGAGCTGAAAGAACCTGCGGCACAGCCCGCCAGGGTCGTCCTGCCGAGGTTGATCGGACGTGTCGACAGCCGGCTGACCCGCAAGGTCAACGCGGCCCTGGCCACCCCGCCCGGCCACGAACGCGACGTCCAGCTGCACAGCGCCCGCAAACAGGCGAAGCGGCTGCGGTACGCGGCCGAGACGGCCGGACCGGTCTTCGGACCCGACGCGGTGGCGTTCGCCAGGCTGGCCGAGCAGATCCAGGAGCTGCTCGGCACCCACCAGGACGCCACGGTCGCGCAGGAGCTGCTCCGGCAGTGGGGGACGTCGGCCGCGGACGCGGGCGAAACGACCGCGTTCACCATCGGGCTCCTGCTGGGCCTGGAGGAATACCGGGCACGCACGGCGGAACGGGACTTCATCGACTTCTGGCCCGAGGCGTCCCGCAGGCGTCACCGCCGTTGGCTGTACTGATGGCCAACGGTAACCGTCAGCCGCCACTTCGTCGTCCCGTCAGTCGTCAGCGGGATCTCGCCGACCCACGGGTCTGACGGCCGACCCTTGGGCTCGGGTCCACGGGTCGGCCGGTTGTTATCAGTCGTAAAAGCCGCGCGTTCGATCGTTGCCGACCCATCGGGCCGGTAGCTCGGTGAGTTGCCGGAGCCGTGTCCGGTCGGCGTGGCCGACCGGGGTCTGCAGCAGGATGCCGGAGTCCGGGTCGTCCATCGGGCGGAACAGGGACAGGACCAGCCGGATCTCGCCGACGGTGGCGGTGTTGACAGTCACCGTCCGGGTGGCGAACCCGTGCGCCGACCGGCTTTCCCACCATGGCTTCAGCTCGGCCCGTTCCACTTCGAGCAGTGCGAATATCTCCCGGGTGCGCTCGTCGTGACGATCGTTGCCGATCTGGCTGCGGAACTGCGCGAGCAGATCCTTCGTCACCGTCTCCCACTCGTGCAGGGTGCTCCCGAGCAGGCGGCTGGTAATCAGCAGGTATATGAGATTGCGGCGCCGTTCGTCGACCAGGCCGGGGTCCGTCCACAACGCCGCGTAGGCGTCGTTCCACCCGATGATGTCGAACCTGCGGTCCAGCAGCAGCGCCGGGCTCGTCGGCCAGCTTTCCAGAACGGGTTGAAGCAGACGTGTGACGATGTAGCGCCGCTGCGGTGGCGGTGGCATCTCCACAGGCAGACCAACAAGCGCCAGGGCATGTCGCCGGGCGTCGGTGTCCAGCCGCAGCGTCCGCGCGACCGCTTCGACGACCTCTTCGGACGCCTGGACCCGTCCCTGCTCGAGCCAGGTGTACCAGACGAGCTGCAGGCCGGAGGACTCCGCCACTTTTTCTCGCAGCAGACCTGGCACGCGCTCGCGGTGGGCCTGGAGGAACTTACCGAGCTCCCGCTGTCGGGCCTCCTGCCGGACGTTGTTGTCCGCCGGGCTGTCCGGTGCCGCAGTCGCGTTGTCCGGAGTCGTGTTGTCCGAGGTCATCGGAGTGGAGGGTTCGGTCTGCGCGGCCGCTGGCTCCGAGAGGGCACCTGTTCATCGTGACTTCGTTCTGATCATCCCGTATTAGCATCGGGCTTATTGCGATTTGGGCCTCCCCGGAGCCGATCCGACCTTCCTCCGCAGCCTGGCGACGATCCGTTCGGAGGCCGTTCGCCGATCGAACGTTCCTGCCCTCAGCGCCGCTCTTGCCGGCGCTCCCGCCGGGCCCTGTCGACGTCGGCGGCCTTGCGGATGCACGTTCTTACACGATCCTGACGTTTCTCTCGTCGCACGCATACCGCTGATCCGCAGTGTGGTCGGTGACGCGGACCATGGTGGCCGCGGTCGGCGGAGGTGAGGGTATGAGAAGGTCAACGGCAACCAGAGTGGCCGCGGTGGTCGGCGCCATGGTCGTTGTGGCCGGTGGCTTGGCCACCGCGGCACTGGCCGACTCCGGAGGTCCTGCCACGCCGTCCCTGAGCGTGGTAGCCGATGCGGTTGCTTCCGCAACTGATGCGTCACCGGGCCATCCGCGCCGTGCCTGGCTGGCCCGCAGGGGCATCCATGGTGAGTTCGTCGCGCGGACCGACGACGGCTACAGGACGATCGGTGCCCAGCGCGGGACGGTAGCAGCTGTATCTGATTCGTCACTTACCGTTCGTGGTGACGATGGGTACCGAGTTTCCTACTCGGTCACGGACGAGACCATCGTGCGCCGCGACAAGGACAGAGCGAAGATCTCTGATGTGAAGGTCGGTGACACGGTCAGAATCGTTGCCGACGTCGACGGACAGACCCGTTCAGCGGTCCGGATGTTTGTACTGGCCGGCTGACTTCCTGCCGACCTCCCAAGCTCAGCTACCGAACCGGCGCAGGCATGGGACAGGAAGCCCACGGGCGGGAAAGAGCGGGGTGTGCGGCGGCCGGTCAGCCGGCGGTGGGTAGCCGGATGGTGAACGCCGCCCCGCCTTCAGGCGCTGTCCCGGCCTCGGCCTGGCCGCCGAGCCGTGCTGTGAGGCCGGCGACCAGGGCCAGGCCGAGGCCGGTGGAAACCGGGCGGATGCCGCGGTAGCGCTCGTAGAGCAAGGATCGCTCGAAGGCGACCGCGCAGTCCTCCGCGGTGAGGCCGGGCCCTGCGTCACGGACCTCGATCACGGCGTGTTTCCCCTCCTTCCGGAGGGCGAACACGATCGGGGCTCCGGTCGGCACGACCCGCAGTGCGTTCTCGGCCAGCCCGTCGAGGAGTGCGACGGTGAGCCGGCGCGACACCGGCACACTGAGTTCCCGGCCCTGGGAGGCGGGCTGGGCCAGCACCACCGCACCCCCGGCTGGCAACGGTCGTGCGGCGATGTTGACACGGTCTCCCGTGACCGTTCTGACCCTGCTGACCGTGTCTCCCGCCGCCAACCCGCCGAGGACGTCGGCAGGCAGTACCGCCCTGCGAGCGATCCGTGATCCCCAGCTGGACATCACCGTCCCTTCGCCGTCGACACGGATCACGGTGATCTGCTGGGCGGCCAGTATCCGGACCGCACCGGGTCTGAACTCGACCGCTCTCGCCGGCCGGTCATAGAGCTGCGCGACGAGCTCAGCCTGTCTGTCCAGCGTCCGACGTGCCTGTTCGTCGGCTGTTCCACCGATTAGTCGTAGAAAGATCGTTCCGGTGAGGACGGCCGTCAGGGTGGCGACAGCCGTGGTCAGCAGAGCTGTCCGTAAGGCCAGCCCGGACCGCCGGGATCCCGGCCATCGACGGTACCGCCAGCCCACCTCCCGGGGACGGGGCCGGTCAGGCGTCGGCGGTGTAACCGACACCGCGTACCATCCGGATCGGGCTCGCGTCACCCAGTTTCGCCCGGATCTGGGCGACATGGACGTCGACGGTCCGTGTGCCGGCTGCCGCGGTATAGCCCCACACCTGCGACAGCAGCCGTTCACGGGAGTGCACAAGACCGGGGCGACGCAGTAACGCGGACAGGAGGTCGAACTCGGTCGCGGTCAACACGACCTCCCGGCCGTCGGCCCGGGCACGGCGCCGGCCAAGGTCCATCACCATCCCGCCGGCGCGCAGCGTTCCTGCGGCATCGGGCGTTCCGACCGCTTCTTTCGCGCGACCGACGGCCGCGACCGCGTGCACGGCGGCAACGGCCTGGGCATGTCCATCATCGCCGCGGTGGCGGCGGCCCACGGTGGTACCGCTGAGGCATCCAGCGTCCTGGGACGTGGGACCACCGTCCGGATCACGTTGCCCATTCACCTTTCTGCCTATCACCAGGCGGGATCACCCGGGTGAGACGAACCGCCGTGGCCGGCCACGCCAATAGTGCCGGCCACGGCGGTTCTGCGCGTGTTCAGCTCCGGCAGGTGGCACCAGAACAGGTCGCAAGCTCGTTCAGACGCGTGTCGAGGTCGGCGACCAAGGCCGCGTTCTGAACCTTGCCTGCCGGGGTCGCGAGCAGGTTGGTGAGCTGGTAAGGATCGGCGTTCAGGTCGTAGAGCTCGTGTTCGTGGACCTGCGGTGAGCGGTCAAGGTCATACCAGCGGACATAGAGGTACCGTGCGGTCCGCAGGCCGCTCCACGGCGGTATGTCGAGGTAGACAGCGGTCGCTTTTCCCACTGCCTCGGCGGCGATCCCGTCCTGGCCGTCGACACCGGGGCCGGCGTACTGACCCAGCAGATCGGTACGCCAGGATGCGGGTTCCTCACCATGGAGCAGCGGGACGAGTGACTGCCCGTCGACGTCCGGTGGAATGCTCACCCCGGCCAGCTCAAGAAAGGTCGGGGCGAGGCCTATGTGGGCGATCATGTGCCCGTCCGTGCCATGTTCGATTCCGGGACCGGCGATAACCAGGGGTACCCGCATCGACTCGTCGTAGGGCGCCTGCTTGCCGATCAGCCGGTGCGCGCCCAGGTTGTAGCCGTTGTCCGAGGTGAAAACGAGGTAGGTGTTGTCCAGCTCACCGATCGAGCCCAGGGTTTCGACGATGCCCCGTACCATTTCGTCGAAGGCGTACAGCGATCCCATCCGGTTCCGGTAGTCCGGGCCGTTGGTCGCGGCTAACTGCGCGGACCGCGCCTTCGCGCTCTGTTGGAGCCACCACGGCTTGTCCGAGACGTCCGGTTCATTGAAATTCGGAGTCCGCGGTGCGGCGTCGTCGGCGAACGGGTTGTCGGCATGCCGTGGGGCCGGGGGCAGCGGAAGGGCGGCGCCGTGGAGGCCGCGTAGAGGAAGAACGGCTCGTCTCCGGCAGCCGCCCGTCGGATGAAGTCGGTGGACTTGGCGGCGACGACATCGGTCGAGTAGTTCGCCGGATTTTCCGGGCCACCGTAGTCGACGATCGTGCCGTTCTCGTTCAGCGCGTAGTTGTAGCCGGTGTAGAAGAAGTTGTCGACGCTTCCGTACCATTCTGACCAGCCCGGCGGGATGTGCGTCGGGTCGTCATCGATCCCGTTCATGTACTTCCCGACCAGAGCGGTGTCGTAGCCGGTGTCGTGCAGGTACCTGGCGAAGGTTTTCTCCTCGTTGCCGTTCGCCGCAAAGGTGGCCCAGCCGCCGACGTCACCGGCGTTGGTGAGCACCCCGGTGTTGTGGCCGTATTTACCGGTGAGGATGGTACCCCGCGCCGGGCAGCAGATCGGCGTCGGAGCGAAACCGTTCGTGAACGTCATGCCCTTGTCGCGGATCAGGGACGCCGTGTATGGCATGGCCTCCCAGTAAGGCGACGTAGTCTGGTCGAGGTCGTCAGCCAGGACGAACACAAAGTTCGGCCGATCGTCATTCGCCGCCGCGTTCACCGTGGCCACGGACGGGGGCCCCGACGGATCGGGTGCCGGCGACACCGTGGAAATGATGCCGATGGCAAGAGTGGTGACGCCCAGCAAGCTGGCCACGCCAGAACAGGCACGTGTTCTCAGGCGTCGATACGGTGCGAACACCAGATATCTCCTGTCGAGGATGTCGGATGGACGAACAGAACATCTCACCGTGACATCTGACAGGCGTCTATGCTTCGTGAGGGTTCCCTGCGAATCTCTCCGCGAGAGCCTCTGCTCCCGGCCGGCCGTCGAGATCAGGCCGCAAGACGATCCAGATGATCCGGTTCAAACCGAGTGGTCAGCTTTTAGGACCCGAGAGCCATCGGAAAGGCCTCATAGCCGCGCAGCACCCGGGTCGGCCTCCGGCGGGGCTCACCGGCCGGCATCAGGTCCGGGTAGCGTTCGAACAGTCTGCACAGGCCGATCTCACCTTCGAGTCGGGCAAGTGCGGCGCCGAAACAGTAGTGGATGCCGCCGGAGAAGGCCAGGTGTTCCCGGGCGTTGGGCCTGCGGATATCGAACCGGCCCGGATCGGTGAAAACATCCGGATCCCGGTTGGCGCCGCCCAGCAGAGCGGTCACCAGTTGCCCGGCGCGTATCGGAAACCCACATATCTCGGTGTCCTGGCGAGCGAATCTGGCGGTGGTCTGGACCGGTGACTCGTACCGCAGGATTTCTTCGACGGCGTTCGGCCACAGCGCCGGATCGTCACGCAGGAGCATCCGTTGTTCGGGGTGGGCCAATAACAGGGCGGTGCCGTTTCCGAGCAGGTTGACGGTCGTCTCGAAGCCAGCCGCTAGCAGCAGTTGCGCAGTCGCGGTCAGTTCTGTCTCGCTCAGGCGTTCGCCTTGGTCGACGAGGAGGACGAGTCTGCTGAGCAGATCCTCGCCCGGGTTGTTGCGCAGCCGCCTGAAATGGTCGCGCAGCCAGCTGTTGATTTCTCGAAGAGCGTTCTCCGCATGCTTGTACGTCCGGTCGGGCAGGCCGATGTCAAGAGTCGGCGCTGCCGCGGTCCCCCAGGCCAGGAACTGGGTACGCATGTCGACCGGAACGCCGAGGATCTCGGCTATCACCGTGACCGGTAGCAGGCTGGCGTAATGGTCGACCAGATCGACCCGTTCCTGGTCCGCCATCTTCTCCAGGAGTTCGTCTGCGGTCTCCTCGATGCGGCCGCGTAGGTTCCCGATGGCGATCTGACGGACCCGGTAGATCACCTGATGATCTATCGGGTCCGCTTCTCCGGTGTGTCCGGAGGCTTCAGAAGGTGCTCGTCACCACGTCGGTCGGGACGGCCCGGAGCCGACGCTGAGGCGGTCGATGCCTATCTCGATGTCGTCGAGGTCGTCCGCACTCAGGGCGAGTGTGGCGGCTGCGATCCAGCCGTCGACCTGGGACGGGCGGCGCGCACCGGCGATGGCCCCGGTCACACCGTCGAAGGCGAGGGTCCAGGCGACGGCGACCGCGGCAACGCTGACCTCGTGCCGTTTCGCCACGGTCCGCAGGACGTCGGCAAGGGCAAGATTGCGATGTAGCGGCTCGCCGGTGAAATCAGGTGACCTGCGCCGCCAGTCATCGGCCGGCAGGCCGGCCGAGCGCTGGGCAGACCATGATCCGGTAAGGAGTCCCGACTGCATCGGGCTGTAGACGATGACTCCGATGTCGTGCTTGGCGCAGTACGGCAGGATCTCCGCGGCGGCTTCCCGCCTGATTGCGGAGAACGGTGGCTGGAGGGCCTCCACACCACCCACCGGCCCGACGCGTTCGAGCAGCTCGACGTCGAAGTTGGACACGCCCACCGACCGGATCTTCCCTGCCGTGCGCAGTTCGTGCAGCGTCGCGACGGTGTCCTCGACCGGTGTGCCGTCCTGCGGCGGCCAGTGCAGCTGGTAGAGGTCGATCCGGTCGACGTTCAGCCGTCGCAGGGACGCGTCGACCTCCCGCCGGATTGAGCCGGGAGAGCCCACCTGGGCGAAGGCACCACCCGCGGGCTGCGAATCGTCCCAGATCAATCCGCACTTGGTGAACACGTATGGACGGTCCGCCGCCGCGATGCCCGCCAGGGCTCGTGCCACGATCTCCTCGGAGTGCCCGAGGCCGTATCCGGCCGCGGTGTCGATCCAGTTCACGCCGGACTCGGCCGCGTACCGGATGGCGGCCACGGACTCCTCGTCGTCCTGAGCGCCCCAACCGAAGGCGTAACCGGTGCCTCCGATTGCCCAGGCCCCGAAGCCGATCCGGGTGATATTCATACCGGTCGTGCCGAACGGTGTCGTAGGAAGAGTCACTGTCACTGCCTACCCCCATGCGAGATCGGAACTCCGGGCGACTGACCTCACCGGCTGTTATCACCGTCCGGCTGTTATCACTGCTCGGCAGGTATCACCGTCCGGCCGGTATCGCCACCGGTGAGGTGTTACCCGATGTTCCGGCGGCTGACTGCAAGCTCTGAACGCTCCACAAGCATGAAAGCATCCGAGGAACCGGCCGTCGCGGCGTCGACGGTGTCATGATTATCCAGTTGACACGCGTACCTGCACACCGAGAGTAAGATCTATTTACGCAATCTTGACTTAAGAGCGTCCTAAAGATCGGGAAAGAGCGGCACGTCGATCATTAATAGACCGGCCGGTTCGGTCTGTTTCGTCGCCGGGTCGGTGGCCGCGTTCACCTCGGCGGTCAACAGATCGGCGTCCGCCTCGGCAACGGGAAGGTTACGACGTTCCAGCAGCTCCCGTACGCGGACGTGGTGGACGACCGGGGTCACGGCGGTGATGTGCCGGATCAGCGTGGTGAAGAACTGCGGTGGGGCCACGTCCGCGGGTACGGCGTCACGTCGAACCCGCACCCCCGCCCAGCCGGTCTGCCCGATGTCCGCGCCGCCAGCCGCGCCGGCGGTCGGGTCAGCGATGGTGTCGTCCCACTCGACGAGGACGAGGGCGGTTGTGGTGTAGCCGTCACTGTCAGCACCCGCGCCTGGTCCACCCGGTCCGCCCATGCCCGCGCGCAGCTTGCGGATCATGTCGATGGTCCGTTCGAACGCCTACTCGAAACGATTCGGTAAATTCTTGCCGAATGAGGAGACCTGCGCCTTCGTGCTGACCAGGAGCTCGGGGCCGCGTTCCCAGCGGGAGATCACGACGTCGACCTGTTTGTCATAGGCGCGCCCGAGGATCACCGCGTCGGCCGGAGTCACCGCCGGCATCGCGCTCACCCGGGCTCGCACCTCGTCGGCCAGTGATTTCGGCAGCTTGTCGAGCAGCACGGCCACGTCACGCGGCAGCACCCTCGCTTGGTTGGCTCTGGGCCACACCTCGTCGGCGCCGAAGCCGGCGCGGCGCAGCTCGTGGGCGATCCAGGCGTCGATCCCCTTGGCGAACGCGCCGCTCTCGGAGGCCTCGCCGCATCGGACCGGCTGGGTCAGCAGCTCACCGAGCAGGTCGTAGCCCGGTTCGTAGGACGGCTCGGCGCCGGCGGTGTGCCGCCACGGATCCGTCGTGGGATGGCGGGCGAGCACCGGCTCGTAGGCGACGAGCTTGTCCGGGCGGCGGCTCATGTGGGTCCGCCGTCCGCACGGCCCGGGTCCGCACGGCCCGCGCGGGCATGGCGCCGGGACCACAGGGCGTGGCGAGCGGTCATGACCTCCCCGATGACAGCGGTGTCCAGCCCGATCCCGCCGGCGAGCAGCACTTCATCGACGCCTGCCACCGCGTCGGTGAGCCGTCCGGCGGCCAGCGCGCGCACCACTCCGTGGCGGGCCGCGGACAGCTGCGGACGCAGCCGCTCGACCAGCTCCGGGGTGGGTAGCAGCAGCCGGGCTGCCTCACGCGGTTCGAGTTTGAGCATGCCGCCGCCGTAGGCACGCCCGACGGTCTCGGCGGCGAGCATCGTCACGGAGTTCAGCGCGGCCAGCGGCAGCAGGTCCCGCCCGGTGCGCCGGTGTTCGGGGACGAGGGCGACCCCGTGGACGGAGTTCAGGTGCGCAACCCCGGCCCGGTTGGTCGCCAGCTGCGGTGTGTCCGCGTTCATGTAGGTCAGCAGCAGATCCGCGGGCGTGACCGGGAGGGGGACCTGCCACCAGGGATTGCGGATGCGGCACTTGTAGGCCAGGTCGACCTCGGCGCGTTCGCCCTCGGCGATGTAGGCACGGGCAGCCGGGGACGGCCTCGGCCCCGGGCGGAACAGCAGGGTCGCCAGACCCGTGTCGGTCAGCCGCTGCCAGTCGCTGGCCCGCAGGGTAAGGGCACGTAGGTGCCGGGAGCCCGGCGGCGAGATCGGTACGAGATCGTCGTCGTCGAGACCGAGCGCGGACGCCTTGTCTCGGCTGAGGGCAAAGTAACGGTTGTTGCCCGTCACCGCGCCGAGCGTCGTGCGGCCCCAGGTCGCCAGCGTCCCGAAGAGGCTGGCGACGGTGAGCTCGAGCAGGGTCCGACGGGCGGCAACGCTGATCAGTACGGGCATCCAGGATGCCTGCGGCTCGGGTGTCGGTGCGCTCAGGGCCGCCATCGGGTCTACGGCCGCCATCGGGTCTACGGCCGTTACCGGATCTATGGCCGTTACCGGATGTACGGCTGTTACCGGGTGTACGACTGCCGTCGGGTGCACGGCCGCAGGCAGGCTCGGTCCCCGCCGGCACGCCGGGTCGCCGGTCGGGCCCGCGGTGTGCCCCGCCCCGGTAGCTGCGAGTTCGACCAGGTCGTGAACCTGGTGGACGTCGAAGCGATCGGTCGGTCCGGTGCCCTCCGCGAGCAGTAGCAGGACCTCCTCCTGCACCCCGGGGAAGACCCGTTCGATGAACAGCACGAGCTGGACATGCCGGAAGCGTTCCAACAGGAAGCGCCGGACGGGTGCGGCGTAGTTGACCGACAGCAGCTCGGCCGGGAGTACCAGGCCGAGGCGCCCGGTGGGGCGCAGGAACAGTGAGGCGTGCACGGTGAACGCGGCCCAGGAGCTGGCAAGGCTGGTCAGGCGGACACCGGCCCGCAGGGCTGCGGCCTGGGCCCGCATGCGGACTTCGCCGTGGAATTTCTGGTACCGCACGTACGGCGGGTTGCCCACGACGGCGTCGAAGTCGGGCCGTGCCGGGACGGAGAAGAAGTCGGCGACAGTGATCTCGGCCCGCTCGCCGCTCGCCGCGACAGCCAGGGTCGCCGCGGACGCGCTCGGTGCGTGTAGTTCGATCCCGTGCAGCTGGGCGCCGTGTGGGTGGTTGTCGTGGCTGCCGTCGCAGGGCTGGTGGCCGCGGCCGCCGTCCAATACCCGCAGCCGGCGGGCGGCTGCCAGCAGGAACGCCGCCTCACCGCAGGCGGGTTCGAGAACGCTGTCCCACTGGCCCCGGAGCGCCCAGGTGACTATGTGGTCACACAGTGCTGTTGGAGTGAAGAATGCCCCACGAATCTTACGGTGAGTAGCCGGATCGCTGGGTTCGGCTGCTTTCCGGGCGGCTGGGACCTCGACCCCGCCCAGTAGTAGGCCTCCGGTCGTCTCGGACCTGCCGGTGACGTCGGGGGCGCGGGCCGTCTCGGGGGTCGGGGTTGCCACGTTCGAAACCCTAGAGCCCGGCGCAGACAGTTCTTCCGGCGCGTCTTCCCGCTTGTCTCCGGTGCGCCATCCCGTACCCTTCCGGCTGGGGTATGCGCAGGTTGGGACCGGTCCTTGTCCGCAGGCGCGCAGGCCTTCGCCGGGGCCGCCCCAAGCCCCATGGCCGATGGTTGCAGTGGGTTACCTGGGATGTTGTGGCACCACCCGGTGCGTGAGGTATGTAGTGGACTTCCTTGCCCGGAGGGCTCCCGCCATGGCCTGTAGCCGTGTAGCGTCTTCCATGGCCAAGTTCGGCAGTTGGCGTCTACAAGGGACGCCGACGACGAACGCTGACGTGGGAGAACCAAAATTTCACGCCAGACGGTCCGGGGCCCGCGCGGTGTGGGTCCTGACTGCACCAGCAGGGAGAACGGCGCGTGGCTCAGGGCACGGTTAAGTGGTTCAACTCGGAGAAGGGCTTCGGCTTCATCTCCGTGGACGGTGGCGGTTCGGACGTCTTCGTCCACTACAGCGCGATTGACATGGACGGCTACAAGAGCCTGGAAGAGGGGCAGCGGGTCGAGTTTCAAGTGACCCAGGGGCAGAAGGGTCCACAGGCTGACGCCGTTCGGGTCGTCTGAGCCACGAGGGACGTAACTCCGACGTAACTTCACAGTCATAAGGCGAGGGTCCGTCATCTGAACCAGGGCGGGCCCTCGTCGTGTTTCGACTCGGCGTTCGGCAAATCATCGCCAATCACCGTGAATTGCGCTTCGTCGATTCATTCCTTGCATCTCCCGAGCTTGAACTGATCGGTGTTTTCGTGGATCCTGACCGGATGTCCGCGTAGGTCTCGACCGTTTCTGTTGCGTCCGATTCGACATGGATCGCCTGCCGGGTTCGGCGTCGATCGCGGTTTATTCACTTTTTCGCCGCCTGTGTGCACCGGGAAACATCTTCCCCGGTGCTCCTGTCACGTCGCGACGCCGCACCGCACGGCATCTGTGTTTTTCCTCGTCAATCGTGTTACCGTCAGACGTTTCCATCGTATCGTGATGGGAATCACATCCGGTCGGATTGCGTCACATCGAGTGAAAGCAGCGGGCTGTTCGGACGACCGGTGAGTGGACTTTCCCGACTTTCACAAGCCGTATATCGCCGGCGGCGTCACGGTTGAATCCTTTGCATGCCGATCTGACCTATGGTCTGCTGATCGTTACTGATCGCGGGACACCAGCAGTTCGGCGATCTGGAGGGTGTTGAGCGCCGCACCCTTGCGGAGGTTGTCGCCGCAGACGAACAGGGCCAGCTCGTGCGGGTCGTCGGGGGACTGCCTGATGCGGCCGACCCAGGTCGGGTCGGTACCGACGACGTCTGCCGGCGTGGGGAACTCGCCGGCCGCCGGGTCGTCCAGCACGGCCATACCCGGCGCCGCGTGCAGCACGGCCCGCGCGGCGTCCGCCGTGACCGGACGTGAGAACCATGCGTGCACAGCTACTGCATGAGTCGTGACGACAGGCACCCGCACGCAGGTCGCGGACACCTTGAGCCCGGGAATCCCCAGGATTTTGCGTGATTCGTTTCGGATCTTCATTTCTTCGGACGACCAGCCCCCGTCCCTGGGTGAACCGGCCCACGGCACGACGTTCAGCGCGAGCGGAGCCGGGAACGGACCGAGTCCGTCCGCGCCGATCGCCTTGCGGACATCGCCCGCGCTCTGGCCGAGGCCACCGTCGCCCGCGACCGTGGAAAGCTGGGCGTAGAGGGTGTCGATACCGGCTTGACCCGCCCCGCTGGCCGCCTGGTAGGAGGTCGCGACCAGAGATTCCAGGCCGAAGACGCGGTGCAGCGCGCCGAGGGCGACAATCATCGACAGCGTCGTGCAGTTCGGGTTGGAGATGATCCCGCGGGGCCGGTCGGTAACCGCGTCCGCGTTCACCTCAGGAACGACAAGGGGGACGTCCGCGTCCATCCGGAATGCCCCTGAATTGTCAACTGCGATCGCACCGCGGGAGGCTGCGATCGGTGCCCACTGTTTCGAGACCTCGTCCGGTACGTCGAACATGGCGATGTCGACGCCGTCGAAGACTGCCGGGGCAAGTGCCAGTACCTCGACTTCCTCGCCACGAACCCGCAGCTTGCGCCCGGCGGACCGCCCCGAGGCGATCAGGCGGATCTCGCCCCAGATGTCGGGACGTTCATCCAGCAGCGACAGCATCACGGTGCCCACAGCACCGGTCGCTCCGACCACGGCCAGCGTTGGACGCCGGGCCGAATGCGCCGGTACCGGTGCTGAATGCGCCGGCGCCGGTACCGGAGAATGCGCCGACGCTGACGGCGATGCTGATGCCGACGTCACGGTTGCCCTCTCGTGAATCCTGCCGGTCATCGACCGGTTCCCGCGTAGACGACGGCCTGGCCGTCGGGGTCGCCGAGTTCGAACGCGCCGTGGACGGCCCGCACCGCAACCGACAGGTCGGTGTCACGGATGACCACCGAAATCCGGATCTCCGACGTAGAAATTATCTCCACGTTGACGCCGGCGTCAGCCAGTGCCCCGAAGAACCGGGCCGATACTCCCGGATGCGATTTCATTCCCGCACCGATCAGGGAAAGCTTGCCGATGTGGTCGTCATACAGGGTTCGTTCGAACCCGATCTCCGCGCGGACCTTCTCCAGCGCGTTCAGGGCGTTGCGGCCGTCGGTCTTCGGCAGGGTGAAGGAGATGTCGGTCCGGCCGGTACCGGCGACCGAACCGACCTGGACGATCATGTCGAGATTGACGTCGGAATCGGCAACCGCCCGAAACACCGCGGCAGCCACTCCGGGTTTGTCCGGGCAGCCGACCACGGTTACCTTCGCTTCTCCCTGGTCGTGCGCGACTCCCCGGATAATGGCCTGTTCCACGAGTTCTGCCTCCGCAATCTCGGTAACCCATGTCCCCGGCCTCGACGAGAACGACGAGCGGACGTGTACGGGGACCGTGTAACGGCGTGCATACTCGACGCATCGAAGCATGAGTACCTTTGCCCCGCAGGCCGCCATCTCCATCATCTCCTCGTACGAGATGCGTTCGATGCGGCGGGCGTCCGGCACGATCCGCGGGTCGGCGGTGAAGACGCCGTCCACGTCGGTGTAGATCTCGCAGAAGTCGGCGTTCAGGGCGGCTGCGAGCGCGACGGCGGTTGTATCGGAGCCACCCCGACCGAGCGTTGTCACGTCCTTGGTGTCCTGGCTGACGCCCTGGAAACCGGCGACGATCGCGATGGCGCCCTCGTCCAGGGCGCTTCGGATGCGTCCCGGGGTGACGTCGATGATGCGGGCTCTGCCGTGTACCGAGTCGGTGATCACCCCAGCCTGGGATCCGGTGAAGGAGCGAGCCTCGGCGCCCAGGTTCGAGATGGCCATGGCCAGCAGCGCCATGGAGATGCGCTCACCGGCGGTGAGCAGCATGTCGAGTTCGCGGGCCGGTGGGAGGGGGGCGATCTGTTCGGCAAGGCCGAGCAGATCGTCGGTGGTGTCACCCATCGCGCTCACCACCACGACGACGTCGTCACCGCAGCGGCGCTGATCCACGATCCGCTCGGCGACCCGTTTGATCCGGTCGGCGTCCGCCACGGAGGAGCCACCGAACTTCGCCACGACGACCGCCATGGGTCCCAGGTTACTTGGGTCTCTCCCAGGCTCATCGCCTCGCTTGGCGACGCGCCGATCCCGCGCATCGCTTTGCCGGGCGCGAAAACATGATCGTACTGCGCTTTTGGCGCTCCAGGGCTCGGATGCTGGAAGAGTTGCGGTCGTGTTGGTCGTGGCGCCGGCATGACCCGTCATGTACGAATCCCGACCTGGGGTGGGCGTGTGACCTCGCGTGTGCGAGGGTTCTTCCGGTATCCATTGTCGGACATCAGTCGGGACAACCCGCTACGACGCGGACCCCGATCGGAAGGGACGATCTGCACATGGCCATCAGCCTCGCCAAGGGCGGCAACGTCAGCCTCACCAAGCAGGCGGCCGAGGCGGGCACGCCCCAGCTCACCGCGCTGACGGTCGGGCTCGGTTGGGACGCCCGCACCACCACCGGAACCGACTTCGACCTGGACGCCTCCGCCATCGGCGTGAAGGCCGACGGCAAGGTTCTCACTGATCAGCACTTCGTCTTCTTCAACAATCTGAAGTCCCCGGACGGTGCCATCCAGCTCACCGGTGACAACCTCACCGGCGCGGGGGAGGGGGACGACGAGTCGATCGTCATCAACCTCGGTCAGGTTCCGGCCGAGATCGACAAGATTGTCGTCCCGGTGTCGATTTACGGGGCGCAGGAGAGGCAGCAGAACTTCGGCCAGGTACGCAACGCCTACATCCGTGTTGTCGACCAGACCGGTACCGAGTTGGTCCGTTATGACCTGTCCGAAGACTATTCCACCGAGACGGTCGTTATCTTCGGTGAGGTTTACCGCAACGGTGCCGAATGGAAGTTCCGCGCGGTCGGTCAGGGCCACAACGACCTCAGCGGTCTTGCCCGTGACCACGGCGTCAACATCTGACGTCTCCACGATCAGCGTGCCGGCGGTCGGCCGTTCGTCCCGGACGGCCGGACAGCCGACCGCTTGTCGGTGAATGGCAACAGCGTGTGACCGGTAGGCGCCTGTCGGAACTGGGAACATCAGGAACATGACACCGACAATGATCGGCTGGCAGGTCACCACCCCGGCTCCGGCAGCGGCGCGGCCGCTGCGCCGGGCGGTCGTCCCGGTACCCGAACCGGCTGCCGGCCAGGTCCGACTGCAGGTTGTGGCCTGCGGTGTCTGTCGCACCGACCTGCACCTCGCCGAAGGTGACCTACGGCCGCGCAAACCCGGCACCATCCCCGGACACGAGATCGTCGGCTACGTCGACTCGGTCGGTAGCGGGGTCGACGGCGTTGCTGTCGGTGACCGCCTTGGCGTCGCCTGGCTGCGGGAGACCGACGGTACCTGCAGCTACTGCCGGCGCGGCGCGGAGAACCTGTGCACGGCATCCCGCTACACCGGCTGGGACGCGGACGGCGGCTACGCCGAGTACGCCGTCGTCCGTGCCGACTACGCCTACCGGCTGCCGGGCGGCTACTCCGACGGGGAGCTGGCGCCGTTGCTGTGCGCGGGCATCGTCGGCTTCCGGGCCCTGCGCCGGGCGGAGCTGCCATCCGGTGGCCGGCTGGGGATCTACGGTTTCGGCGCGTCCGCCCACCTGGCTGCGCAGGTGGCCTTGGCACAGGGAGCGCGGGTCCATGTCATGACCCGTTCCGAGGCGGCCCGCCGGCTTGCGCTCTCGCTCGGTGCGTTGTCGGCGTCCGGTGCCTATGACGCACCGCCGGAGCCGCTGGACGCCGCGCTCCTGTTCGCCCCGGTCGGTGATCTGGTGCCGGTCGCGTTGAGCGCGCTCAACCGGGGCGGGACGCTGTCGGTTGCCGGCATCCATCTGTCCGACGTGCCGGCGCTGAACTATCAACGGCATCTGTTCCAGGAACGATCCCTGCGCAGCACGACCGCGAACACCCGTGCGGACGGCCGCGAGTTCCTGGAGATTGCCCGCCGGCACCACCTCGCGGTCACGGTCACGCCGTACCCGCTCGACCGTGCGGACGAGGCACTGATCGACCTGGCGGCGGACCGGGTCAACGGCGCCGCGGTCGTGTTCCCGTCCGGCTGAGCTTCCCGTCCGACTGGGCGCGACAGACAGCCGATCATCGCTCGGTTGGTCGGTGGTTGGTCGGTGGTTGGTCGGTGGTTGGTCGGTCGATGGTCGTTCTGCGGTCGGCACGGGACCGCGGGACGTTGCGGGACGCTGCGGGGCATCAGGGTCACTTGACGGAGGTGAGCCGGCGCTCGGCGGAGCTGAGCAGGTCGGACACTTCCCGACTGAGATAACCGATGGTGCCACGTCCGATCTGCCGGCGGCGCAGGATGCCGGCTGCGACGAGCTCTTCGGCCGCCGCCCAGGCCGCCTGCGGCGGGACGTCCAGCAGGCGCGCCGCGCTTACCTCCGTGATCACCGGGGATTCGGACAAGGCGGCCAGCAGCCGGTCGGACACCGACGGTTCCCACGGCCTGTTCCGTGGCGCAGTTGTCCGGTTGCGAAAAGCCGATAGCCGGACGTCCCAGGAGCGGCGCAGTTCAGCCAGCTCCGCGGTGAACGCGCGGGCCTCCTCGACGGCAACGACCACGGCGTCCAGAAAGAAGGTGAGCCACTGGTTCAGCGCTGTGCGGGCAACCATGCTGTTCGGCGGGCCTTCATGGCAGAAGGCGGTCAGCGCTCTCACGTATTCGCGCGGCCGGGTCATGAAGACGAGGCTGACCGGGAGCACGGCCCGGCCGAGGAGCCCTCGCCGCGCCAGAACAGTATGGATAAGCGTGCGCCCGACACGCCCGTTGCCCTCGTCGAACGGTTGGATCGTCTCGAACTGCGCGTGGACGAGCCCGGCCTGGATCAAGGGAGGGTGCGGGCCCTCGGACGCGTACGTGGCAAGGTCCGCCATCAACCTCCCCACAGCGGATGCGGGCGGCGGTATGAAAGCGGCGTCGAGCGGGTTCCACTCGCTTCCCCCCAGCCAGGTCTGCACGGTTCGCGGGCCGGTGCTGGAATGGCCCGGCAGCAGGGTACGCTGCAGGTCGACGATGCCGTCCATAGTGATCGTCCCGGCCCGGGCGACATCGGTGACCGCCTGGCGGAGCGCGATGATGTTGCGGGCGACCCTGCGTGCACTGGTGCTGAAACTTTCGACGACGGTGTCGGGAGCGGCTGCGACGGCGAACTCGGCAAGGGCGACCTGCTGCGGGGCGACCCGGATCCCTTCCATCCGGGACGACCCGATGGCCTCCGAGCGGAGCAGGAAGCCGGCTACCCGGTCCAGGCCCACCGCGGCCGTAGCACTTAGCGAACGGATGCCGGCTTCGATGGCCATGGCCCGTGAGACGAGATCTTCCTGGAGTACCGGCGGGTAGGCGGCAAGAAGGTCGGGGCAGTAGGGGCGGTACACGCCCACGCGGCGTCCACGCAGCGGCGCGGCCGGATCCGGGGACCAGAGCTGTTCCCCGTATCGACCCATCGCCGGATTCCTTTGTTCCTTTGTTTTCAGCATGCCAAGACCAGCAGAGTGCAAGACCAGCAGAGCGTATGGATTGTCGGAACTCCTGACCTCACGGTCGTGCTGGCCGGCTCCGGCCCAGGAGCTGTAGAAGCCCGATGGCGGTTGCGCTGAGTGTGGCGGCGACGAGCACGTCCCGGGGCAGCAGGTCGGCGGACTCCCGCTGGATGCGCCCGTGGAAGCGGTCGAAGCGGCGCGGCCACGGGCTGCGCCCGACGAAGTAGATTCCGATCTTGTCGGTGTCGGGAAGGCAGGCCCCGCTCATGCCTGCGAGGAGCGCAAGCCTGCGTCCTGGGGGCGCCGCCACGGTCAGGATGCCCATCGCGGCCAGTCCTGCCACGCCGTCCCGTCGGGCTACGGGAATCCAGCCCAGGCCCGGACCGGTTCCCCAGTGCGGCACCATGTCCATGGCGAGGTGGGAGGCGAATCCGGCGGCAAATGCGGGAAGCGGCCGGCGCAGTGCTGTGCCGATCAGCGCTCCGGCACCCACGTGCGCACTAATAATCATCAGTCGTATGCTCCTGACCTTCATGGGATCCATGGCAGTTTCCGGTGGTCACGTTGCCCGGTCAGAACAACGTATGCACCAGTCGAGTGTGTCTGGCGGTGTCCGTGCGCCGAAGAGGGTCACACCGTTGCGTCCCGCTACCATCCCGTCCGGGGAGCTGGCCTGTGGGACGTGGGTTTCCGCAGGATCCGGCTTTACGGACCTCCCGGAGCGGCTTTGTCTAGACGACGACGCGGCGGCCTTCGAAGGCGCGGCCGAGGGTGACCTCGTCCGCCCATTCCAGATCCCCGCCCATGGGCAGGCCGCTGGCCAGACGGGTGACCTTCAGACCCATGGGAGCGATCTGGCGAGCCAGATATGAAGCGGTGACCTCACCCTCGGTATTCGGGTCGGTCGCGAGAATCAGTTCGGTCACCGTTCCGTCGGCGAGTCGGGCGATCAGTTCCCGGATGTGCAGATCGTCAGGACCGACCCCGCCTATCGGATTGATCGCCCCACCGAGGACGTGGTAACGCCCGCGGAACTCCCGCGTCCGCTCGACGGCGACGACGTCCTTCGGCTCCTCGACGACACAGATCTGTGCCGGATCACGACGGTGATCGGAGCAGATCCGGCACAGTTCCGCCTGCGCGACGTTGAAGCACGTCCGGCAGAAGCGGACCTTGTCCTTGATCTCGTTCAGCGTGGTCGCCAGTCGCCGTACATCCACGGGATCAGCGGAAAGCAGGTGGAAGGCGATCCGTTGCGCGCTTTTCGGGCCGATACCGGGCAGCCGGCCGAGTTCGTCGATCAGATCTTGGACGATCCCCTCGTACATCGTCACCGACCTGTCTCAGAGTCCGCTGTTCCGGTGGTCGCCATTCTGCTGATCATTCTTTTGGCGGGTATGGCCGGCAGGTGTTCGCCCGCTTGAGAGCTGCCCATCCCGCGCATGTCATCCCAGGCCGGGGGCTGCTGGCCCCGGGCCGAACCCGCCCGGCAAACCTGCCGGGCCACCGCCGAGTCCGCCAGGACCACCAATGCCACCAGGACCGCCGATACCGCCGAGCCCACCGAGGACATCGCCGAACCCGCCGGTGACCTGGCCCATCCGTTCGGAGGCAAGCTTGCGCGCATTGTCAGCGGCGTCCCTGACCGCCGCGAGGACGAGGTCGGCGAGCGTCTCGGTGTCGGCCGGATCCACCGCGGCGGGGTCGATGGCGAGATCGACCAGTTCACCCCCACCGGTGACCGTGGCCTTCACCAGACCTCCTCCGGCGGTGCCGTCGACCCTGGCGTCGGCAAGTTCCTGCTGGGTGGTCAGCAACTCGGCCTGCATCCGCTGGGCCTGCTGAAGGATCTGGCCGATGTTCGGCCCGGCGCCCGGTGGTATCTGCGGGTTCGGCATGCTCACGAGCCTACGTCCGGGCTCCGGCGCTACCGCCCTGCCGGCCACTTGGTGCCCTGCCGGCCACTTCGCACGCACTCGAGGTGCACTCGCCGACCATGCGGCCTCCGTGTCCTACGGATGTCACTTTGTGGGCTGTTCGATGATGGTGGCGCCGAGACCGGCCCGCAGCAGTGCCATCGCCGCATCCTCGCCCGACAGCGACCCGAGGACCTGGGCCTCCGGCAGCGCGAAAGGAACATGATCATGCTGCCTTTGGCTCTCTGGTGACGAATCGGAATGCCCGGATGTGTCGTCGTCCGGGGACGGCTCGTCATCGACCTCGCTATGGCTGGTTGCCGGGCTGGCCGCCGGGCCGGCTGGCGGTGGCGCCGAGGCCGTCGCCAGAACCGTGGGTGACACGCGTGGCATGTTTGTGTTGCTGTGAGTGGTCGTACCAGCGTGCGCAACGCTGCGTGGATGCCGTCGTTCAGCCGGTGCGGCAGCGTCTGGATCCGGCCGTGGGGCTGCCTGCGCCTGTGGTGCCTGCTCCGAGATCAGGGACGCCGACGGGTTGTCCGGATGCCGGACGGCCGCCTGTCGCTCAGGTGATGCCGCCTGGCGCTGCGGCGACGTTGTCGTCGCCGGCGGCGCCACAGCGGGCACGGTGTGGGTGGCAGCGCCGAACGCTGTCGATGAACCGGATGCCGTCGATGAGCCAGACCCGCCGGGACCGGGTCCCGCGCCCGCGCCCGGGCTCGGGCTCGGATCGCTCGACCAGCTGGATCCACCGAAACCGCCCGACGGACCAGCGTTGCCGGAGGAGGCTGTTCCACCGGGTGGACCACTCGGCGGTCCGCCGGCCGCTCCGATGGTGACCCGCCAGGTTCCGCCGGCGACCTCGGCCAGCGCGGCGCACAGGACGTCCACGTTGCTGCCCTGCCCGAACATCCGGGCGATCGTCGGCACCGAGAAGGCCAGGATGACCTCGTCGCCACGGACGTCCGCGACCGATGCATATTCCTGCAGCAGGGCATGTGTGGCAGCTTTGCGTGACCGGGCCGCACGCAGCACGTCGCCCCAGATTGCTCGCAGTCCTCCCGTGTCGAAATCGCCGCCCGGGCCGCCTGGCCGTGCTGCGGGGGGAGCGGGAGGGTAGAAGACGGGTCCGGGCTCGGGCGGCGGCTGTATCCGGGTCGAGGGAGCTCGGCTGGCCGTGCCGGGCGCTGGCGCCGGAGTGGTCGCGGCGGGCTCGTGCGGGGCCTGGACCGACGCGGCCGGACCTGGTGTGGCGGCCGGAGCCGTCGTGCCGGCCGGGGCCCCCGGCTGCGTGCCCGCGGCCGTAACCGTGGTCGTACCGGCAACACCCGTAGTCGTACCCGCAGCCGTGACCGGGGCGGTGGTGCTGGTCGTCCCCCCCTGACGTTCCAACCGCTCGATGCGGACCAGTAGCGCTGACGGGTCGGAGCCCGCGGCGGGCAGCAGCGCGCGTGCCAGCATCAGCTCGAGCAGGAGCCGTGGGCTGGTCGTTCCGCGCATCTCGACCAGGCCGGTGTGCACGACATCGGCGGCGCGGGAGAGCTCGGCCTGGCCCATCCGTGCGCACTGGCCACGCATCCGTTCGAGCTGGTCGGCCGAGTAGGTCTCCAACAGTCCCCTGTCGGGGGCGTCCGGGACGGCCGCGAGCACGATCAGATCCCGTAGGCGTTCGAGCAGGTCCATGGCAAAGCGGCGCGGATCGTGCCCGGAGGAGACGACCTTGTCGATGACGGTGAAGGCGGTGGCACCGTCACGCGCGGCCAGGGCGTCGACCGCCTCGTCCAGCAGGACGCCGTCGGTCATGCCGAGCAGTGCGACCGCCCGGTCGTAGCGCAGGCCGTCCGGGCCGGCCCCGGCAAGCAGCTGGTCGAGAACGGACAGTGAGTCACGTACCGACCCGGCGCCAGCCCGCACGACCAGCGGTAACACCGCCGGGTCGACATCCACGCCCTCCTGCGCGCAGACCGACGTCAGATGGTCACGCAGCACCCCGGGCGGAACCAGCCGGAACGCGTAGTGGTGCGTCCGGGACCGGATGGTGGCGATGACCTTGTCCGGCTCGGTGGTCGCGAACACGAACTTCAGGTAGGACGGGGGCTCCTCGACGACCTTGAGCAGAGCGTTGAAGGCCGCCGCGGTGACCATGTGCGCCTCGTCGACGACGAACACCTTGAAGCGCGCCGAGGCGGGTGCGAAGAACGCACGCTCTCGCAGATCGCGGGCGTCGTCGACCAGCCCGTGGGAGGCGGCGTCGATCTCGGTGACGTCCATGCTGACCCCGCCGCGGATCGACACGCACTGTTCGCAGACCCCGCATGGTTCCGGTGTCGGACCGTTCACGCAGTTCAGGGATGCGGCAAGGATGCGTGCGGACGACGTCTTGCCGCAGCCGCGCGGCCCGCTGAACAGGTAGGCATGGTGGAGACGGCCGGTGCGCAGCGCCTGCATGAGCGCGCCGGTGACGTGCTCCTGGCCGACGACCTGGGAGAAGGTCGCCGGACGGTATCGGTTGTACAGCGCACCGCTCACTGGACCACCGGCTTACCTGCCTCGTCGGAACCCAGGACCACGACCTCGTAACGAAGGACGACCCCCCGCGCACCCGCCAGAGCCTGCTTACCCTTGCTGCCTTCCGGCCCTGGGGGAGTTCACGAGGGTGACGCCGCGCGAGGGGTCTGCCCGACAGTCTATGGCCTGCTGGAGGGATCTTCGCTGTGGGGTCGACCTGTCATGGGTAATCGTTATCCGGTCGACAAACCACAGCGAAGTATTTCATACCATTCAGTCTCGCGACGGCCCGAGTGCACGCCGTGCGAAGGTAGCGGCACCCCGATCGCCCGCAACGCGCAGGAAACTCGGTAAGATAGAGCATGAGCATCAGTATTCGCAACCAGATTTCCGGAACTGTGACTGGAATCACTTCGGGAGAAGCGATCAGTACTGTGAAGATCCGTCTGGTCGCCGGGCAGGAAGTGACTGCCGCGGTGACCACCGAGGCGATCCGGGATCTTGGCATCACTGATGGGTCGCAGGTCCGGATCCTGGTCAAGTCGACCGAGGTGGCCCTGGCCGTGAACGCGGTGTCCGGGCTGAGTATCCGCAACCAGATCCCCGGCACGGTTACCGGGATCGAACAGGGTGGGGCGATGGCCGTCGTGAAGGTTGCCATCGAGGGAGGGGACCAGATCACCGCCGCGATAACCAAGGCGGCTGCCACCGACCTCGGTCTTGCGCAGGGCTCCGCGGTCACCGTCCTGATCAAGTCCACGGAGATCGCGATCGCCGGCGTCTGACTCGCTGGGGATCGCCCCGCCCGGCGCCTCCATCGCCCGTCGGATCCGATAGGGTGGCTAGCGGAGGATTCGCCTAGTGGCCTAGGGCGCACGCTTGGAAAGCGTGTTGGGGGCAACCCCTCGCGAGTTCGAATCTCGCATCCTCCGCCGTGATCTTTCTGGTTTTGATCTTCGACGTAACCTTCCGACCAGCCGAAACGCCGATCGATATGATCATCTTTGGCTCACCCGTGGTGCCGGTACCCGCATGGTCCCCACGCCGCGCGGGATTGCCGCCGACACCGTCTCGGCCGCCTTCTGGCCGGTTGACCGGAGGATGTCCTGGTCCGGGGCTGGCGGTTACGTCTACGAGACGGAGCGCGCGGCGCCGGTGTGCCGGCTCGGCGGGTGCGGTCGGACCGTCCGCCATGGTGAGCGCTACCGCTCCGAGCCCATCTCATCGAGAAGATGCGCCGACGGGTCGCAGCCGCGCGCCACTGCCGAGATGAACCGCCTTGGCATCGATCCTCTCGACGCCTACCGGGAGCGTGCGGCCGTCGAGGGACGCGCCGCACGGGCCGAAGCCGCGCGCGCCGAACTGCGCGCGATGCCGCAGCGACCGGCGTTCAACGGCGACGCCTACATCGTCAGCCTCCGGTACCGCGCAGCCACGGCCACCGGACGCGGACCGGGCGCGGTGGGCGGCCCAGCGCCGGGCCGACGAACGGATGATCGCACGCATGGCGGTGTGACGTTCCCGTCCCGCGACGATGCCCGCCGTTGCCGGTCGGGGCATCGGTCGTTGGATCAGGGCCGGGTCGCGACGTAACCTCACCCGCCGGTGCGCGTCTCCCACTCGGCCCGGGTGATGGCGTACACGTTGTTGTCCTTCCACGGGCCGATGGCCGACGCCTCGCCCTGGAAGGACATGCCGAGCTTCCGGGCGATCCCGTTCATCCCGGCGTTGCCCCGGTTGGTGAACGTGACGATCTCGTCTAAGCCGAGGGTGGCGAACCCCCACGTGACCGCAGCACGGCATGCTTCCGTGCCGAGTCCTTCCCGCCAGCGGTCCCGGCGGATGGACACGGCGACCTCGACCCCGGGCCACCCCGGGCCGTAGTACAAGCCGGCCCGGCCGAGGAACTCCCCGGTGGCCTTGTCCTCGACCGCCCACATGCCATGTCCGAGCAGCGCCCACATACCGATCAGATGGGTGATCAGCCGCTCTGTGCCGTCCCGGTCGAACGTGCCGTTGAGGTGGCGCATGGTCTCGTCGTCGGCGTTCATCGCCGCGTACGGGTCGATGTCCGCCGGCCGCCAGGAGCGCAGGATCAACCGGTCCGTGACGACGGTGGGTATGACGATGACGGTCGGCTCGCCGAGCTGGACGCTCATGCCGTCAACGCCGGACGTGGCGCGGTCGCGAGCCGCTCGCGGAAGTCGACCACGGCAGGCAAGCCGCGATGGTCGGTCAGCATGCCCAACATCTCCCCGGCTCGCTGGGTCACGGTGTGCGTGGGATGGCCGTCGACGACGTCCAGGACCTGGACGCCGATCCGGGCTGCTTCTTCTGGTTCGGGCCGCTGCCGGCTGATCAGGGAGGTTGCGAGGGTGAGCAGGGCATGTCCCCACTCTTCCCGGTTCGCCCGCGGCCCGGCGGCTTCGTGCGCCGCCACGGACCGGCGGGCCCACGGTTCCGCCTCCTGACCCTCTCCGATCGAAGCGAGAGTGCTTGCCGTGAACATGCCCGCCGCTGCCTCCCCGAGCGGTAGATCCCCCGGCCGGGGTGGATCGTCGGCCAAGGAGCGGTGCATCAGTGCCAGTTCGGCCCGTGCCGCCGGCGCATTGCCGAGGCGTCCGTGGGCACGTGCCCGGTAGGCCGCGTTCCGGGCCTGCAGGTACGGCGGATCGGGCGGGTACTCGCCGAAGACGGACACGGCTACGTCGTACCGGTTCCGGTAGTAGGCGATCCCCGAATGCATCCCGGCGACCGAGGCGAGCAACACCGCGTCCTGTGTCTGCTCGGCGTACTGTCCGGCGAGCACGGCGAGATGCCGGGCGGTGGTGAAGTCGCCGAGGTTGAACGCCAGCCGGGAGGCGAAGTAGGACAGCCGCCCGGCCGCGAGGCTCAACCGATGATGCACGGCCAGGCTGCTCCGGCCCTTCAGCGCGGTGTCGACCTGCACCCAACGGCGCTCGACCTGGGGCAGGAGCACGGTGTGCGGAGTGGTGAAGGCGTAGATCGCGGCGATCCGGTCGATGTCGTCGTCGATGTCCACGAGTGTCAGCGGGTCGGGGTCTCCGTGCGCGATCTCCCGGGAGGTGTCCGCGGCGAGCATGGACAGCATGGTGAAGGCGCCTGCCCCCAGCATCTGCCGCCGGTCCGTAGAGCTCGCCTCCTCCCACGGTTCGGGGATACCAAGCCGCGCCCGGTGGATCCGGGCGCGCAGCTCGACCAACTCTCCACCGGCACCCACCGCGGTGTCGATGGCCCGGATGACCGTTTCGACGGAAGCCCCACGCCCTTCTCAGCCTTGCTGATCCCGGCCCTGTCGAGGTGGGTGCGCCGGGCCAGCTCGGCGAGGCTGTGAATGCCCGCGGCGAGGCGTAACACGCGGATGCGGCTCGCGAGGTGCGCGACCGCGGTCTGATCGTCCACCTGTGTGCCCTCCTTCACGGCGTGACGACACGTGCGTGAGATGTGTGTGACGGGTGCGTCAACGGCAACTCACCCCGTCACAGCTAGTCGGCTGTCGCGCACCGTCATGGAATGTGTCGCGTCGGCACGATAACCGGCCGACCACACAGACGAGACGCAAATAGGGGATGTCGTGGCACCGCCGAAGACGTACAC
>NZ_CAAAFR010000190.1:0-3613 GCF_900634745.1 Protofrankia symbiont of Coriaria ruscifolia | reverse complement strand
ACCCCCGAAGAACTTCCAGCGCCGACCACTTAGGTCCACCACGCTCCGTAGCTACCCTCCGACCTGGTCTAATAGGTTTGACCTATTAGTCGGGCCGCTCGGAGGTCACTCAAACGAGCAGGTAGACGGCCTGTCTCCTGGTTCGTACGGAAATATGGTCCTCCACCGGAGGACCCTCATGCGGCTGCTGTGAGTGACATCTGATCCCGCGCGGCGACGTCGAGCAGGTACCAGCTCGCCAGGTAGTCCGTGATCTCCAGGTAGGGCCGTCGGTGACTGCGGGCTGGCCGTCGGACACTTTCACCAGCCGGGTCGATGACCGCCCCGGGATGTTGGCAGCCTTCGCCTCGTGGCTCGCAGGGTCGGTCGGTCGCGCTGCGGTGCCGTCGGTACTGCGCCCGTATCTGCTGTCTACGTCGGTGGCCGCGCGTCACACGACGGTGGCGTCGTGCAACTAGAGCTTCCCGGCGATCCGCCCCGGTGCTACCCATGGACCCTCTATTGGAATTGGGATTCGTTTTCGATATGATTCGGGTGTGGGAGCCGAGGATGCGGCATCGGTGGCGGGCGTGAACCAGTCGGTGAACGTCACGCTGCGGGTCGAGCGATGCATCGGTGCCGGCCAGTGCGTACGGGCGGCCCCGGATGTGTTCGAGCAGGACGAGTCCGCGGGCACGGTGGTTCTGCTGGCGGGGATGCCGCCCCCGGATCGGTGGGACGCGGTGCGCCGCGCCGTCGCGCTGTGTCCGTCGCAGGCGGTGACGTTCGATCCGCGCTGAGGTCGCGAGATCGACGCGCACGGGCCTGCCCACCCGCACGTCGCGTGTGGGGTGACCAGAGGGGTTGCCCCTCCCAGCCGTCACGTTCATGCAGCATCGCCTGTCGCGGCACACCGGGACCGTGCCACGTCGGGCTCTGAGAGGCATCGGTGCGTCGGTGCCGGGGGACGGAGAATGTCAGTGAGACATGCACTTGACCGGCGGTCGCTGCTGCGATCCGGTGCCGCCTTCGCGCTGCTCGGTGGTGTCGCGCTGGTGGGCTGTTCGAGCGAGGACGAGCAGTCGTCGCCGGCTCCGGCGACGACTCCTACGCCCCGGCGGGGCGGCACGCTGCGCGCGGCGTTCGTCGGCGGCGGCGCCGCCGAGACCCTGAACTTCCTGAAGGGGCCGACGCCCTTGGACTACGTACGCGCGCGGTGCGCGCACGGGGCTCTGGGCATCCTGGATCCTGCCGCGGAGGACGGTGTCCGGTACGAGGTGCTGGAGGGCATCGACGCCGCCGATGACCTGTCCGTCTACACCCTGCGGGTCCGCTCGGGCGCGACGTTCACCGACGGCTCTCCGCTGACCGCGCACGACGTGCTGTATTCCCTCAACGCCCCGACGACGCTCGGCGCGCTGCCGTTCCTCAAGCCGCCGGCCCAGAACTTCGACCTGGCGGCAGCCCGCGTGACCGACGACCGTACCCTGGAGCTGCCGACACGCGCTCCGATCGCGGACGGTCGGTTGATTCTCTGCCAGAGCACTTTGGTGTTCAAGGACGGGACGACCGCGTTCACCGCCGGCATGCCGACCTGTGGCCCCTTCCGGTTGACGGCTTTCGAGGCCGGGCAGGGCAGCACCTTCGTCCGTAACGACGACTACGTCGGAGTCGCGGCCGGCGGCGGGCCCTACCTCGACGGCCTGGAGCTACGCACCATCGCGGACAGCACCGCGCGCGCGAACGCGTTGACCGGCGGGCAGATCGACTTCGCCGGCGACCTTGGTCCCGTCGCGGCGCGCACGCTGGAGAGCAACGGGCGCTTGCGGGTGGTGACCTCCGAGCTGCCCTATGCCACCCTGCTGTCGTTCGCGATGAACCTCTCCTTCGAGCCGTTCGCCGACGTGCGGGTCCGGCAGGCGTTCAAGTTCGCCGTCGACCGGCAGGCCATCCTCGACACGGTGCTGTTCGGTCGTGGCCACCTCGGCAACGACCTGCCCGGGCTCGGTTTCACCGACTACGCGGACGAGCTCGAGCAGCGCCCCTACGACCCGAACCGCGCTCGCGCGCTGCTGCGCGACGCCGGAGCCGAGGGGCTGGAGGTGTCGCTGACCACGGCTCCGGAGATCTCCGGCATGGCCGAGACGGCGACGTTGTTCGTCGAGCAGCTCAAGGAGGTGGGTGTCTCGGCGAAGCTTGACCAGCGTCCGACCGGGCAGCTGTTCTCCGACTTCGCGGCCTACGTCCAGCTGCCGTTCGCGGCCAGCTACAGCCCACCGGTTCCGCCGCTGTCGAGCTACGCCTCGACCCGCGCGGGCGGCGCACCCTCCGCGTTCGGCTTCAACCGCCCGGACGTCGACGAGCTCGTGGTCAAGGCACGCAGCGCCACGTCGGCCGACGAGCGCCGCGCCGCCGCCGTCGAGGCCCAGCGGATCCAGTGGGAGGAAGGCAACCAGATCATCCCGGTGTTCATCCCCTCGATCAACGGGCAGGCACCAAGCGTCCAGGGCATCGTCGATGATCCGTTCACGAACTTCTCCCAGGCCTATCTGGGATGATCCCGCCGGACGCCGAGGCCGCGTCGAAGTGACCTCGACGTGACCCCGATGCCGGTTCTCATCGCCCGGCGGTTCGTGGCCGCGATCGTGGTCCTCGCGGCCCTGTCGGTCCTGATCTTCATCGCGACCGATGTGCTGCCGGGCGACGCCGCCGGCATCCTCGCGGGAACGGAGGCCACCCAGGGCGACCGCGAGGCGCTGCAGACCGGCCTCGGCCTGGACCGCCCCGCGCCCGTCCGATATCTGGACTGGGCCGGGGCTGCCATCCGCGGTGATCTGGGCACCGGATACGTGGGCGGACGCGACGTCTCCGCAGTCCTGGGAGACGCCCTGCCGAACAGCCTCGTGCTCACCGGTCTGGCTCTCGGCGTCGCCGTGCCGGTCGCGATCGCGCTCGGTCTGCTCGCCGCGGCACGCTCCGGTGGTCGCAGCGACCGGACGGTGTCCGCGGCGACGCTCCTCGCGGTCAGCCTGCCCGAGTTCGTGACCGCGGCACTGTTCATCTGGGCCTTCGGGGTCGTACTCGACGTCCTGCCGGAGGTCTCCATCGTCGGGATCGGGGCCCGTCCGTGGGAGACCCCGGAGGTGATGGTCCTCCCGGCCACCACGTTGGCTGTCGTGGCGACCGCGACCGCGTCCCGCCTGTTGCGCGCCGCCGCATTGGACGTGGGATCGACGCCCTATGTGCAGGCAGCCCGCCTGCGCGGCGTCGCCGGCGTCCGACTCGCCGTGCGGCACGTGCTCCCACCCTCGCTCGCGCCAACCGTCCAGGTCGTCGCGGTGCTGTTCAGCGGGCTGATCGGAGGTGCCGTGGTCATCGAGACGATCTTCAGCTATCCGGGCATCGGGTTCGAGCTGGCGCAGGCCGTGGGCAACCGCGACGTCCCCATGGTGCAGGGTCTGTCCCTGGCGCTGTGCGCGATCGCGCTGCTGGCGCTGCTGGCCGGCGACATCGTGGCGACGCTCATCGACCCGAGATCGCGGCGGCGGGGATGACCCTGCCGCTCGATGGGGGCGGGCCGCGGCCCCCTGCCGCCGGCGGGCTCGGTGGCGATCCCGCACCCGTGTCCCCACCC
>NZ_CAAAFR010000189.1:31980-34819 GCF_900634745.1 Protofrankia symbiont of Coriaria ruscifolia | reverse complement strand
CACCCTCGTCCGCTGCCCCGCCCCCCGCCCCTGGCCGGGGAGGGCGACGGGGCCGGGCGGGCCTGATCGTCCCTGGCGCGGCGGCGGGTCTGGTCGTCCTGTTCGCGCTACTCGGGCCGCTGGTCGTGCCGGGATCGCCCACGGCCCAGGTCGGGATGCCCTTCCTGGCACCCTCGGCGGCGCATCCGCTTGGCACCGACATGATCGGTCGGGATGTGCTCGCTCGGCTGGCCCACGGTGGGCTGCCCGTCGTCGCGCTCGCTGCCGGCAGCACCGCACTCACCACCCTGGTCGGTTTCGGGGTCGGCGCGCTGAGCGGACTGTCGGGAGGCCAGATGGCGGAGCTCGTGGTCCGCGTCGTCGACGTCGTCGCGGTGGTCCCGGCGCTGCTGCTTCTCCTCGTTCTCGCCACCGGATTCCCCGGCAGCAATCTGGCAGTGCTGGTGGCGGTCGCGCTGATAAGCGCGCCGTTCTCAATCCGGGTGATCCGCGCGGCCACCGCCCAGGTCGCCGGCACCGGATTCGTAGAGGTCTCCCGCGCCCGGGGCGAACCCCGGCGCCGGATCCTGCGCCACGACATCGCGCCGAACATCGTCCGACCCGCGCTCGCCGAGATCGGCCTGAGGTTCTCCGCGGCGGTCCACCTGACCGCGACCGCCGGTTTCCTCGGTCTCGGCGGTGCTGCCCCGGCGCCCAACTGGGGCCGCATGGTCGATGAGAACTCCCCGGGAGTCGCACTGACGGTCTGGCCGTTCCTGGCACCTGTCCTGGCCCTGCTCATCCTCTCGATCTCGGTGAACGTCCTGGCCGACGGGCTCACCGCGCTGCTGGCGGACCGCCGATGACGGGCACCTCGGCCGGCGGCCCCGTCCCGGCGGTGGCCGTTCCGGTGGTCGCTGCGGGCGGGGAGCCCGACGTCACACGATCCGTATCCAGCGACCCCGCCCTGGTCGTGGTCGAGGGGCTCGTGGTCGGCCCGCTGGCCGGTGGCGAGCCGACCGTCGGCGGAGTCGGTTTCACGATGCGTGCCGGTGAGGTGGTCGCTCTGGTGGGGCCGTCCGGCTCCGGCAAGACGACCACCGCGCTCACTCTGCTCGGCTTTCAGTCTCCGGGCCTGCGCCTACGCGCGGGGACGGTGCGCGTCGCCGGACGCGACATGCTCCGGCCCGGCGTGGCCGGGCGCATGCGTGGGCGCACCGTCGCCTACCTCGGCCAGGACCCGGCGGCGAGCCTCAATCCGGCGCGCCGGATCGGCGGCCAGCTCCGTGAGGCCGTCCGGGCACGGGTCCGCGGCCCCCGGGCGGAGGTGGACGCCGAGGTCGCCAGGCTGCTCACGGCCGTGCGCCTACCGGCGGAGCGCGCCTTTCTCCGCCGGTACGGTCACGAGATCTCCGGCGGGCAGGCGCAGCGGGTGGCGTTCGCGGTCACGCTCGCTGGTGATCCGGATGTGCTGGTACTCGACGAGCCCACAGCCAACCTCGACCCAGTGCTCGGGTACGAACTGCGCCAGCTCATCGTCGAGGCGGTCGGGCACCGGGCGACGGTCCTGGTGAGCCATGATCCGTATCTGGTGCGCGCGGTGGCCGACCGGGTCCTACGCCTGGACGCGGGCCGGATCGTCGCGATCGGGCATCCCGACGAGGTCATGCCGGCCCGGACGCTGCGGAGCCGCCGCGCCGGTGCCGCCGCTGATGGTGGAAGCGACGGTGCTGATGGGAGCGACGGTTCGCCGGTCACCGCGCCCGCGCAGTCCCGGGAACCCGCCGTCCTTCGGGTCGTGGGCCTGAGCGCCCGGCACGGCCGCGCGCAGGTGCTGCGCGGGGTGGACCTGGCGCCGCGGCCCGGCGGGTGCCTCGCCGTGGTCGGGCCGTCCGGCTCGGGTAAGTCGACGCTGGCGCGCGTCCTGGTGGGTCTGCACACCGGCGGTCGAAGCGGCGGCGTGGTCGAACTCGACCGGGTGGAGCTTGCGCCCCGGGTGCGTGATCGGTCGGTCGAGCAGTGCCGCGGTATCCAGCTCGTGGCCCAGGACAGCGTGGGCGCGTTGAATCCTCGGGAGACGGTGGGTGCGGCCCTGGCGCGCCCGCTGAGCCTGAATGGCACGGGCTCGAGGTGTCGGGGCCGCGCCGGTCGGGACACGGCGGAGGTGACGCGCGCCGATGTCAAGCGCCTGTTGGCTCAGGTCCGGCTGCCGGTCGGGCACGCCGACCGGTATCCCGCCCAGCTCTCCGGCGGCGAGCGGGCCCGGGTGAACCTGGCTCGGGCGCTGGCCTGCCGACCCCGGGTGCTGGTGTGCGACGAGGTGGGCGCCGCGTTGGACGTCGACACCGGCGAGGCGATCATGGGTCTGCTCGCCCGGTTGCGGCGCGCGCTCGGTCTGACGGTCCTTCTCATCACTCACGACCTGGACACCGTCGCCGCCTGGGCGGATCGAGTGGTCGTTCTCGACGGCGGCGTGGTGGTGGAGGAAGGCAACACCGCCGCGCTGCTGTGCGATCCACGGCATCCGACGACGCGCGCGCTGCTCGCCGCCACACGTTGAGAGCCCACCCCACCCGTCGGCGGGGCGGGCAGTGCGAGGGGCACGTTGTGGCCCGGCTGCGCGGCCGGGTCAGGGCGCGAGCAGGTGCCAGCCGCGGGTGGACTCGCGGGCCTGCCAGAAATCCGCGTAGGTTCCGTCCTCCTCGATGAGATCCACATGCCGGCCCCGCTGTGTGATGCGACCGTCCTCGATGACCAGGATCTGGTCGGCCGTGAGCACGGTGTGCAGGCGGTGCGCGATCACCAGCAGGGTCGACCGCCGCGAGAGCCGCGCGATAGCGCGCTGGATGTGGACGTCGTT
>NZ_CAAAFR010000189.1:0-31955 GCF_900634745.1 Protofrankia symbiont of Coriaria ruscifolia | reverse complement strand
ATAGCGCGCTGGATGTGGACGTCGTTCTCCGGGTCCAGCGCGGCGGTCGCCTCGTCCAGCAGCACGATCGGAGCGTCCTTCAGCAGTGCCCGCGCGATGGAGACCCGCTGGCGCTGTCCTCCGGACAGCAGCGAACCGCCCTCCCCGACCCGGGTCCCCATCCCGTCGGGCAGCTCATCACCGTCGAGGTGTCGGCCGGCCGCATCACCGGGTTTGGCTGTCGAGCTGGCCGTACCACCGAGGCCGGCCAGTTCCGCCGCCGCCTGCACCTCCTCGTCGGTGGCGTCGGGACGGCCGAGCCGGATGTTCTCCTCGAGTGTGCCGTCGAACAGGTAGACATCTTGGAAGACGATCGAGACCAGCGCCATCACCTGCTCCGAACCGATTTCGGTCACGGGCACACCGCCGATGCGGATCTCACCGGTGTCGACGTCCCAGAACCGGGCGATCAACCGGGCGATCGTCGTCTTCCCCGCACCGGACGGTCCGACCAGCGCGGTCATGGTGCGCGCGGGAAGCTCGAAGCTCACGTCACGCAGCAGCGGCCGTTCGCCGTAGCCGAACCCGACGCCCCGGAACTGCACGTCCGTTCCGCTCGGGCGGACCGGGACGGATGGTTCGGGCAGCGGCGCCGCGCTGAGGACCCCTTCGATCCCGCGCAGGTGGCCCTGAGCGAGGCGCATCGCCGCGCCGAGATCCGCTGCGGCCGCGAGCGGCTCGATGAACCGGATCATGAGGACGAGGACGCCGGCGAAGGTCGCGGCGTCGAGGGTTCCGCCGAGCGCACGGTCGGCGCCGAGTACCAGCACGGCCGCGAAGACCAGGCGGACGGTGAAGCTGAACGCGACCAGCCCGGGGACCGACTTGCAGGCCAGCGCCCGGTCTCCGTCATGCTGGGCGACCAGCGCCGCGTCCAGGGCCGCGTAGCCCTCGGTCGTCCGGCCGAAGGCCCGCAGCACCGGCTGTTTCTGACCGAACTCGACCAGCCGCACCGATGTCTCGTCGACGATGGCGTCGCGGGCCGCGTCGGCCCGCCCCACCGTACGGTTGCTCCAGGCCAGCACCGCGACCATGACGGGTGCGGCGAGGGCCACCGCGGCCGCGAGGCGGGGGTCGACGACGACTAGCGTGACCACGACTGTCGCCGGGACGACGGCGGCAGTGACGGCCGGGCGCAGCAGGTGCGCGGGAATGTTCATCACCGCGAGGACGCTTCCGCTGGTCAGCCGGGCGAGCTCGCCCACCCGCGCCGCGTCGAACCAGCCCAGCGGCAGCGTCACGATGCGCTCCCCGAGCCGGTGGTGCAGTACCCGCGCCACGTCGGCGCCGGCACGGAACGCCGCGTTCTGCGCCCGCCAGGTCAGCGCGACGTAGGCCGCGGTCGCCGCCGCTATTCCGGCGAGCCATCGCCACGCCGTCGAGGACCGCTCGCCCAGCAGGGCGTCGAAGAACGGCACCACCAGGGCATAGCCGAGCCCCTGGGCGGCGGCGGCGAGGGCCAGCGCGGCGATCAGACGACGCAGCGCAGCGCCCTCGGATCGGCCGAGGACGGCCAACAGCGTTCTGATCACGACAGGGTCTCCTGTTCGATCCGCGCGCGGGACGCGTCCCGGTCGGGCGGGCCGGTCGCGGCCACGGCGGCGTGCTGGGCGTCCCACATCCGCGCGTACCGACCGCCGAGCGCCAGCAGCTCGTGGTGGCGCCCCCGTTCGGCCACCTGCCCGTCGGCGAGCACGATGATCTGGTCTGCCTCGACGACACTCGCCAGCCGGTGCGCGATCACCAGCAGGGTCCGCCCGGCCGCCGCGGCGGACAGCGCCTTCTGGATAGCGGCCTCCGCATGCGGGTCCGCGTAGGCGGTGGCCTCGTCGAGGACGAGGATCGGGGGGTCGGCGAGGAGCGCCCGGGCGATGGCGATCCGCTGGGCCTCGCCGCCGGAGAATTCGACGTCCGTGCCGACCACCGTGTCGTAGCCGCGCGGCTCGGCGACGATGCGGTCGTGGATCCGCGCGGCGCGGGCGGCGCTCTCGATCCGCTCCCGCGTCGCCTCGGGGCGGCCCAACGCGATGTTCTCCGCGACGGACATCCGGAGCAGGCCCACGTCCTGGAAGACGAAGCCGACAGTCCGGTAGAACGTCCGCGGGTCGATGTCCCGGACGTCCACCCCGCCGAGAGTGATCGAACCGTCGGTGACGTCGAGGAAACGCGGCACCAGTCGGGCGAGCGTCGACTTGCCCGCGCCCGAGCGTCCCACCAGCGCCGTGACTGTGCCCGGGGCCAGCTCCAGATCGATACCGCGCAACGCGGGGCGCTTCCCGTCGTAGGAGAAGGAGACGCCGCGCAGCGCGACCTCGACACCGTCCGGGGCCAGCGGCCGTTCCGGGACGGTCTGAGCAGGGGTGTCCAGCACAGCGGCGACGGCCACCGCGGCGGTCCCGCCGGTCCGCAGCGCCTGCAGCCGGGTACCGATGCCCGACACGGCGCCGGCCACACCCGGCCCCAGCAGAGCGAACGCGACCAGGTCCGGCGCGCCGAGCTGATCGGAGGTCACCAGGGCGGTGCTCGCCGCGAGCAGGAGCAGGACGACCACGGGGGGCGCGACGACGATCTGGGACGCGGTGGTGGTGGCGGTGGTGTCGGCGACCCACCGGGAGAAGAAGGAGTGGAAGGCGTCCGCGGCGCGGACGAACCGCTCGTGCGCGACGCGGGCCCGACCGAAGGTCTTGATGACCGCGATGCCGTCCACGAACTCCACCACCCCGCTGTTGATCTCCGTGGCGGCGCGGGCGTAGTCGGCCATCTTCGGACCGACGCCAGTCATCGCCCGGGCGAACAACCAGATCCCCGCCAGCAGCGGGACGAGGCAGAGCAGAGCCAGCCGCCAGTCGACGCTCAGCAGGTAGGCCAGCGCCGTCACCGGGACAACCACGACGGTCGTGGCGTCGAGCAGCGTGTGGGCCACGAGGTAGTGCATCGCGTGCACGTCGTCGTGGACGACCTTCTTCACTGTTCCGGAGCCGCGGGTCGAGAACCATCCCAGGGGAAGGCGACCCATCCGATCGGCGAGCGCCCGGCGCAGGCTGAGCTGCAGGGCCGCGTCGCCGAGATGGGTGAGGGTGACCGCGGCGGCGCCCGTGAGCAGGCTGATCGGCGCGGCCGTCCCGCAGACGACGACGGCACGCCACACCCGCGCCTCGTCGACCGGGGGCTCCAGCAGCATCCTGGCTATCTCGGCGACCGCGATCAGCGGCACCACTCCCACCGCGCTGGAGACGGCCTGGAGTGCGACCGCCACCGCCAGCCGGGCGCGCAGCGGTGCCAGCAGCCGGCGCAGGGCGGCGAACGCGGTGGGCCGGACCTCGTTTTCGCTGCTTGGTGCACTCACAGCGCACCTTCCTCGTAGTCGCCGTCGTCGGTCCCGACGCCGAGTTCGCCGAGTTCGGCCGCCAGTCGTTCCACGGTTGGCGCGGCCAGGAACCGCCGGATGGCGATCTCGACGCCGAAACGCGCGCGCAGCCGGCCCACCAGCCGGAGCGCGAGGATGCTGTCCCCGCCCAGAACGAAGAAGTTCGCGTCCCGGTCGAGGACCTCAGTGCCGAGCAGGTCGCGCCAGAGCGCGGCCACGACGGACTCGAGGGGGCCGGTGGGCGGCGTCGCCGAGGAATCTCCCCGGGTGGCGTCCAGCTGGTTCAGCACGGCCCGGTCGACCTTGCCGTTCGCGGTCAGCGGCAGCGCGTCGAGGAGGGTGAGGCGAGGCGGGATCGCGTAGGCGGGAAGCCGTTCGGCCAGGAACGTGCGGGCCCGCGTCAGGGTCCGGTCGTCCGCCGCTGCGGTGTCCTCCCGCGGGGCAGCGGCGGCCCGCCGTTCCAGGAACGCGTGCAGCGACCGGCGCCGAGGTTCCCCGACCGCGACGACCGCGGCCCGGCGGGTGTCGGGGAACGCCTCCAGCGCCGCCTCGATCTCGGCGAGCTCCAGACGATGCCCGCCGATCTTGACCTGGTGGTCCATCCGGCCGAGGAACTCCAGCGTGCCATCCGGCCGGTAGCGGCCCAGGTCACCCGTGCGGTACCACCGGCAGCCTGATTCGTTGACGAACCGTTCCGCGGTGCGCCCCGGATCGCCGCGATAGCCGCGGGCGACACCACGCCCGCCGATCCACAGCTCCCCGGACGCCCAGTCCGGCCGGTCACGTCCCCGCCCGTCGACAACCCGGTACCGCTGGTTCTCCAGCGGGAAGCCGTAGGGAACGGATCGCCAGTCCGGCCCCGTCCCGCCGGCGGTCTCGAAGGCGTTCGACCAGATGGACGCCTCGGTGGCGCCGCCGAGAGCGACCAGGCGACATCGTCGCTCCTCCCTTTCCCGTAGCCGGTCCGGCAGGTCGAGCCCGACCCAGTCGCCCGAGACGAGGGCCAGGCGCAGCCCGATCGGAGCGGTGTCCTCCTCGGCCGCGATGAGAAGCATCTCCAGCAGGGTCGGCACGGTGTTCCACACCGTCACGCCGTGGGCCCGGGCGAGCGCCAGCCAGCGGCCGGCGTCGCGGCGTTCCTCCTCGGCCGGCAACACCAGCGCGCCGCCGACGCCGAGGAGCCCGAACAGATCGAAGACGGACAGGTCGAAGTCGAGCGCGGACAGCGCGAGTACCCGGTCGTCGTCGCCGAGCCCGAAGCGACCCGTCACGTCGGCGACGGTGTTCGCGGCGGCATCGTGGCTGATCTCGACGCCTTTAGGGGTGCCGGTCGAACCAGACGTGAAGATGACGTAGGCCGGGCTGTCCGGGTCGACGGCAACCGGGGCGGCCAGCGGCGCGTGCTCTTGTGCCCGCCGGGCCGTCACGAGCCGTGGGCCCGGTCCGTGGCCGGCGGTGGCCGGGTCCCCGACGAGGAACCGGATGCCCGCCTGCTGGCACATCGCCGCTCGGCGCAGCGCCGGCTGCTCCACCCCGATCGGCACGTAGCAGCCGCCGGCTGCCAGCACGCCGAGGACGGCGACCACCTGGTGCGGGCCCTTGGGTAGGGTCACCGCAACCGGCTCGCCCGGTTCCACACCGTCCTCGACCAGGGCCGCCGCCAGCCGCAGCGCCCGCTCGCCGAGCTCGCCGTAGGACATCGACCGCGTCGCGCCGTCAGTCTCCCAGACCAGCGCGGTCCGCTCCGGTGCCCGCTGTGCGGCGGCGAACGCGGCGGCGTGCAGCAGCTGGGGGGGCCGGTCGACCGCGGTCGCGTTGACCCGGTCGCGGACCGCGCGCTGGCTCACCGGGAACGGATCCGGCGGCGGTGCGGACCAGTCGTGGTCGGCCAGCCAGGCGAGCAGGTGGATGTAGGCATCGAACATCGCCTCGCATACACCCGGGCGCAGCAGGCCCTCCACCGAGTCCCAGCTGACCTGCAGACCGCCGCGGACCGAGAGTACCTGGTTGTCCAGGCACACCTGCGGGGCGGTGGAGATGCCGTGGACCTGTTCGGGAAAGCCGTCGGAGAGGTCCATGGACACTCCGTCACCGACCCCGATCGCGCTGGTGAAGACGACCGGCATCGTCTGCATGCCGCCGGTCGCGCGGGCCAGTTCGCGCAGCAGCCAGGTGGGGGAGACGTCGCGGTGATCGAGGTCGGCGCCGAGGCGGCGTTGCAGGTCGGCGGCGGCGGCGAGCCAGTTCCCGTCCATGTCCGGCCGGTAGTCCGCGAGGGAGAGGGTGGTGAAGTCGCCGAGTATCCGGTGGATGTGCGGATGAACGTCCTGCCGGTTGAACAGCGTGAGGATCACGGTCAGGTCGGGACTGTCGCTCCAGGCTCCGAGTACCTCCGCGTAGGCGGCGAGCAGGACCGTCGAGGGGGTCAGGCCGTGGGCTCTCGCGCAGTTCCGCAGGGCGTTCCAGGACGCCGGCGGAAGCCAGTGTTGCTGCCGCGTGAACCGTGGACTGCTGATCTGGGCTGGATCGAGGGCTGTGGGCAGCCTCGGTGCGGGGGGGAGGTCGGCCAGCCGCTTGCGCCAATGGGCCTGGTCCGCCTCGACCGCGTGCGCCTCCGGCCGCACCTGCGTGACGTAGTCCCGGAAGGAGACCTGCACGGGTGGCAGTGCGGGATCCTGACCGTCGGGGGTGTGGTAGATCCGGTCCAGCTCCGTGAACAGAGTCATGATCGAAAGCGCGTCGAAGACGATGTAGTCGAGCCCTACGGTCAGCCGCAGGCGGGTGCGTCCGCCGGTCCGGTACCGCACCGCGCCGACCTCGAACAACGGCCACCGCGTCAGGTCGACCTGGCGATGTGAGCGGTCGGCGCGCGCTTGTGCGAGCGCGACCTGCGCCTCATTGTCGGTCACGTCGGTGAGATCTATCCGCACCGGGGGTGTCGTGGGCAGGATGCGCTGATGGCCGTCCTCGTCGAACACGGCCCGCAACATCTCGTGCCGGGCGACAAGGATGTTCCAGGCGCGTTCCAGCCGGCCGAGGTCGAGGTCGACCTCGGCGGCGTCGAATTCGCTGTAGTGCCAGGTCCCGACGCCGCCGAGGGGCAGACGACTGTCACGGCCGACCCAGTAGGCGCGCTGGACGTCGGTGGGTGGGAACGGCTCGTGCCGCCGGTCCTCATCGGCGACGAGTGGCCGGATCGCCGAAGCATCCTCGGCGCGGGGTGCGCTGCCGGCGCAGTCCAGGTCATCGGCGTCCTTCGCCGTCGGCGCTTCGGCAGGGTCGACGAACTGCAGGCCCGCGGCGAAGGAGGCCAGCGTCGGCGTGGCGAACAGGTCGGCGAGCCGGGCGCCGGCCAGACCCGCTGCCCGCAGCCGGCCCAGCAGCGTGGTGGCCAGCAGCGAGTCGCCGCCGAGGGTGAAGAAGCTGTCGGTCCGGTCGACGGTGTCGACGCCGAGCAGGTTTGACCAGATCACGGCGAGTGCCCTCTCCACATCGCTGCGGGGCGGGTCGGTTCCTGCGGGGCGTCCGTCCACGCGCGCGGTCAGCTCGGTGGCGAGGGCGCTACGGTCGAGTTTGCCGTTGCCCGACAACGGCAGGTTCGGCAAGACCACCAGATGGTCGGGGCGCATCGCGGCGGGGAGACGATCCCTAAGCCAGTCGGCGAGCTCACCGGCCTCGACGACTTCGGTCAGCGCGTCGAGGCCCGCCGGGTCCGGCGGGCACACGACGAGCCCGATCCTTCGGGTGGCGGCCTCAAGGACGGTGGCCGCCGCGTGTCCGACCTGTGGATGCGTCCCCGCCGCTGCCTCGATCTCGCCGAGTTCGATGCGATGGCCCCGTACCTTCACCTGATGGTCGGCGCGGCCGACAAACTCCAGGACGCCGTCGGGCCGGTAGCGCGCGAGATCGCCGCCGCGGTACCAGCGGAGCCCGTCGTGCCGGATGAAGCGGTCCGCGCTGCGTTGCGGGTCTCCCCGGTAACCGCGGGCGACGCCGGCCCCGCCTATCCACAGTTCGCCGGTCACCCAGTCGGGGCAGTCACGTCCTCGCGGATCGACGACCCGGGCCCGGACGTTGTCCAGCGGCACACCCCAGGGCATGGCGGTCCATCCGGGCACCTCGGCGTCCCGGGCGGGTCCGACCTCGAACCAGGTGGAGTGGATCGCGGCCTCCGTCATGCCGCCCAGGGCGACGAACCGGGCCTGCGGCACCAGGGCGCGCAACCGTGCGGGCAGGTCCAGCCCGATCTGGTCGCCGCCGAGCAGGACGGCTCGCGGGAGCGGACGGCCGGCATCCCGCGGCGGCGTGCCGGACTGCTCGGCCGCGGTCAGCAGCATGTCGAGCAGGGCGGGCACGGTGTTCCAGATGGTCACCTTGTGCTCGGTCACCGCGCGCCACCAGGCGTGCGGGTCGCGTCGGTGTTGCTCGCCGACCAGTACCAGCGCCCCACCCGCGCCGAGCAGTCCGAACATGTCGTAGACGGACAGGTCGAAGTCGAGCGCCGAAACCGTGAGCGCACGGTCCTCCCGGTCGACGCCGAGCCGGGCGTTGAGGGCGTCGATGGTGTTCGTGGCGGCGGCGTGGCTGACCTCTACCCCCTTGGGCTGCCCGGTGGACCCCGAGGTGAACAGGATGTAGGCGAGGCTGGCGGGGTCGACGGGTACCGGCGCGGTCAGCGGCGCTCGTGTGCGCGCGTCGCCGAGCAGCACGGGTGTGGGGCCGCCGGCCGCCGTCACCGCGGCGAGGTGGTCGTCGTCGGTGAGCGCGATGACCGCCGCGGACCGGGCGTGAATGGCTGCCCGGCGGATGGCGGGCTGGTCGAGGCCGACCGGCAGATAGGCGGCGCCCGCGGCGAGCACGCCGAGTACGGCGACGACCTGCCCGGTGCCGCGGGGCAGCGTCACCGTCACCGCGTCGCCCGGACGGACTCCGCGTTCGGTGAGCAGCGCGGCGACCCGCAGCGCGGCCCCGGCGAGCTCGCCGTAGCTCGTGCACCGGTCGCCATCGATGATCGCGACCTGGTCCGGGTCCGTCTGCGCCCGGGCGAACACGGCACCGTGCAGGGTTCGGGCCGGCCGATCGACGTCGGTGGTGTTCACCTGGGCGCGCGCTCTCGCCGCCTGCGCGGGCACGAGCGGACCGACCGGCCGGTCCCAGGCGGCGTCGTCGTCGATCAGCTTGTCGACGAGGTGTCGGTAGGCGCCGAATGCGGCGTCCACAGCGCCGGGGAAGAGGCTGTCCACCCGGACGTCCCAGTTCAACAGCAGTCCGCCGTCATGCTCGGTGACCTGGGCGTCCAGCCAGACCTGCGGACCCTGGGAGATGATCCACGCCGGCCGGCCGAAACATCGCTGCACGGCGTCGGTGTAGATGTCGCCGAGTCCCAGCGCGCTGGTGTAGACGACCGGCGCGAGCACGGGTGCGCCCGCCTGCCGGGACAGGTCCCGCAGGACCTCCACCCCGCCGTACGCGCCGCGCGCGATGGTGGCCGCGAGGGTCGACTGAACCGTGCGCGCCCGGGCCACGAACGGCAGGGGAGTGCTGACGTCGACGTCGACCAGGACCGAGCTGGAGAAGTCGCCGACCAGGCTGTCGACGTCGGGATGCAGTGCCTCGCGGTCGAAGAGCGGGAGGTTGAGCAGGAACCGGGGAGTCCGGCTCCACGCACCGACGACCTCCGCAAACACGGTGGCCAGCGCGGCCGCCGGGGTGATGCCGCGAACGCGGGCACGCCGGATGAGACGCTGTCGCCGGTCGGCGTCGATCCAATGGTCGAGCCGGGTGCTGCGGGCCGGCGTCCCAGGCCTGCCCGCATCGGGTCGCAGCGGCAGCTCGGGCGGGCCGGGCAGGTCGGCGAGCCGCTCGCGCCACCAGAGGCGGGCGCGGTCCCGCTCCGGAGCGCGTCGTGCCCGCCTCTCGGCCAGGTAGCGGGGATACCCGTAGGTGATCGGCGGCAGCGGCTGGTCCGGCGCCTCGTAGTGTCGACGCAGGTCCTCCAGCAGGATGCGCATGCTCAACGCATCGGCGACGACCATGTCCAGGTCGATGTGCAGGCGCGTCGCACCACCGGGCAGCAGGGTGAGCGCTATTTCGAGGACCTCGCCGGCGGCGAGGTCCATCGCCCGGTGGGTGTAGTGCTCGCGCAGATCGGCCAGCCGGCGGTCGACCTCCGCCGGTGGAAGGTCCCGCAGATCGCGGACGGGGAGGGCGACGTCGGTGGGCGGCGGAGCGATCCATCCTTGTCCGTCGTCGGTGACCCGGGCGCGCAGCATGCCGTGCCGGCTGACCAGATCGGCCACGGCCGTGTGCAGCCTGTCGGGATCGACTGCGGCGCCGTCGAGCTCGGTGTAGAAATGCGCGGCCACGCCGCCGAACGGCTGGCCGGTCTGGCGGCCGATCCAGTACGCGTGCGCCATGGTGGCGAGGTCGAACCGCTCGGTGTCGCCGTCCTGGGAGGCGGGTTCGACGCCGATCCGAACCGCGCAGTCGCCGGGGGGGCGCGCGGGTTCGGCCGAACCGTCCCAGGCCGCGCGCAACGCCTCCCACCGGCGCAGGGTGGGCTGCTCGGCGAGTTCGTCGAACGTCGCGTCGATGCCCTGACTGCGCCACGTGGTGACGAGCTGGATCAGGGACAACGAGTCCAGGCCGAGGGAGAACAGATCCTCGTCGGGGTCGAGCTCGTCGGGCGGTAGGTCGAGCGTGCGGGCCACCTCGGCCCGCAGATGGCCGGCTTCGTCGGGGACGAGGGTGGTCACGCTCGAACACCTCCGGCGTCCGCCGCGACGAGGTAGGGGGCGATGCTGGCCAGCTTCTCGCAGGTCTCGGTGTACTCCCGGTCGGGGCGGGAGCCTGCGACGACGCCAGCGCCGGCCCGCAGCCAGCTGCGGCCGTCCTGGGTGAACACGGCGCGCAGCGCCAGGGCTGCGTCGAGGGTTCCGTCGTGCCCGACCTGGAAGACGGCCCCGGCGTACAGCCCGCGCGCGCCGGGTTCGAGGTCGGCGATCTCCCGGCATGCGGCCGCTTTCGGGATGCCCGAGGCCGTCACGGCGGGGAACAGCACCCCGATGGCGTCCCAACAGCTCGCGCCACCGCGCAGCCGTCCTTCGACGTGCGAGCCCAGGTGCTGGACGCTGCCGCGTGCCCGGACGGACATGAAGTCGCGGACCGCGACGCTGTCGGGCTGGCAGACCGTCCGCAGTTCCGCGTCGGAAGCCCGAACGGAGATGGCGTGTTCGTAGAGCTCCTTGGGATCGGTACACAGCTCGCCGCGGTTGATCCGGTCGCGGTCGCCACCCAGGCCGAGTGCTCTCGTCCCGGCCAGCGGCTGGGTGCGCACGAACCCGTCGGCGTCGACCTCGGCGACGGTCTCCGGGCTGAACCCGGTGGCGCGCATCCCCGGCAGGTCGAGCAGGAACGTTCGTGCGGGTGTGTTCGCCCGGCGTCCGTGCAGACAGGTTCGGGCCAGGTCGACCTCGAAGGGAACCGGAACCCGCCGTGAGAGGATGACCTTGGCCAGGTGGCCGGCCTCGATCCGCTCGACGGCCCGCGCCACGGCGCTGCGGTAGGCGTCGCCGTCGGGTGTGTGCACGTCGACCGGCGTCCTGCGGCCGGCCGGGGGGCGGTCGCAGGACGCGCCGGGAAGCCGTGCCGCTATGTCGAGGACGCGGTCCAGGGTCCTGTCGTCCACCGCGCGGACGTCGATCGAGGTTGTACTGATCCGCGCCTCGACCCTCGGGACGACGAGCTGTGCCAGTGGCGCCGGATCCGCGCCAGGGCGCGGCAGGGCGACGGGCCGCTCGTGTGCCTGCGCGAATTCGAAGGCCAGCCATCCGTAGCCGTGCCAGTCCATGACAGGAAGGTCGGCGGTGAGCTCGGCCAGCGCGCGCAGCGGGGACCCGGTGTACGGGTGTTCGATCCGTTGGTCGCCATAGCGGACCACGGCTCGGTCGTGGTGGACCGAGACAGCGCAGAGCACCCCGGCGGCGTACCACCAGTCGTCGCCGCGTTCGTAGAGGACGCAGTGCTCCGCGAGTCCGGCGGCGGCCAGGGTCGTGGCCAGCGCGGCGGGATCGAACCGGCCGCGGGTCGACCGGGTCCGGTAGACGGCCGGTTCGCTCGGCGGCGGCGCGGTGTCCAGAAGTGTCGTCACAGGTGATCGTCCATCCGGAGCAGGGTCGGTGGGATCGGTGGGTACCGGGCGGTTGGCCTCATCGGGCCGGGGGTGTCAGCAGCCGCGCGAGCGCCACTTTGTCGATCTTGCCGACCGGTGTGAGGGGCAGGTCAGGGGCGGCGTGGACCCGGTCCGGCGCCTTGTAGCCCGCGAGTCCGCGTGCGGCCAGGTACCGCGCGAGGTCGCGGGTTCCCGGGGGATCGCCGTCACAGACCAGGAACGCGACGGCGCATTCGCCCCAATGGGGATCCGGCGCGGCAACCAGCGCGGCGGCCCGCACCCGCGGATGGGCGCGCAGATGCTCCTCCACCTCGGCCGTCGCGATCTTCTCCCCGCCGCGGTTGATCTGTTCCTTGACCCTGCCGACGACGACGAGGTGTCCGGAGGGGAGCCGGCGGACGAGGTCTCCCGTCCGGTAAAAGCCGTCGGCGGTGAACGCGCGGGCGTTGTGGTCGGGTGCGCGGTAATAGCCGCGCAGGGTGGCGGGACCGCGGGTGAGCAGCTCACCCACCTCGCCGTCGGGCACGGCCCGCCCGGCGGCGTCGACGACGAGCACCTCGTCGGCGGCCGAGGGCGGCCTACCTTGCGTCGTGTGCCGCAGGTGGTCCGCATCGTCCAGGCGGGTGTAGTTCACCAGCCCTTCGGCCATCCCGAACACCTGCTGCAGCCGGACACCGAGCACCGTCTCGACCCGCCGTGCCTCGTCGTCCGCCAACCGCGCACCGCCGACCTGCAGCACCCGCAGGCTCGACAGGTCCGGACGGCTGGTCTGGTACTCCTCGATCCAGGCGGGAACCAGCGGCGGGGTGAGGGCCGTGACGGTGACCCGCTCACGTTCGATGAGGCGCAACGCGGTGTGCGGGCTCGGGTCGCGGGCGATGACGACCGTGCCGCCGGCGCTCAGTGTCCCCAGGACCCCGGGGGCCCCGAAGGCGAAGTTGAAGCCGATGGGCAGGCTCACCAGGTAGACCGACTCCGGCCCGAGCTCGCAGGCTTCAGCTCCCTGGCGCGCCGCGTACAGGTACTCGTCGTGGGTGCGCGGAATGAGTTTCGGTACACCCGTCGAACCGCCGGACAACAGCAGCATGGCGAGCGCTCCGGCATCGTCGACGGTCTCGGCCCCGGCTCGCGTGACCGGCCCGGATCCGTCGGCCAGCAAGGCTGACCAGGGCAGGACGTCGTCCCCGCCGGGGTCGCCGAGGACGATGACCCGACGCGGGGGGGCCAGCGCGTCGCGTACCTGCCGCGCGAGTGCGTGGCCGTCGAGCCGGCCGGCACGATCGGCGACGACGTAGGTCGTGGCGCCGGACAGCTCGGCCAGGTGCCGGATCTCGGCGTGACGGTGAGCGGGCATCGCGTGCACCGGGACGGCGCCGAGCCGGGTCAGCGCGAACCACAGGTGCAGGAACTGCACGCGGTTGGGGAGCTGGACCACGACCCTCTCCCCGGGTCGGATCCCGGCCCGGTCGAGACCCGCGCACAGCCGGTCGGCGTGGGCGTCGAGGTCGGCGTAGGACCACCGCTCGGCGCCGTCGACCACGGCGGTGCGTGGCCCGTGGCGGGCCGCGAGGTCGCGCAGTAACGCGCCGAACGTGACGCCGGCCCAGTGCCCGGCCTTGCGATAGCGCGCCGCATCCGTCTCCGGGCAGCGCGGCCAGTCCTCAGGCATGTGTCGTGACTCCTCGGCAGATGGGGTCATCTAGGCTTACTGTAGATGAAATTCATGTTCAATAAAGCCCAAGGTTCCATATGATCGCGATGCCCCACGTCTCCTCGCCACGGTCGACGAGGCGCGTGACGCATCCTGCGGAAGTCGAGGATCATGGAAATCGACGAACTGATCGCCGAACTCGGCCGGGACGGTGTCACGCTGTGGGCCGACTCCGGCCGCCTGCGCTTCCGTGCACCGCGCGGTGTCCTGACGCCGCAACGTCGGGACCTCCTACGGGAGCACCGGGAGGAAGTCCTCGACCAGCTGGAACGGGATCAGGCGGTCCCGGGGGTCACAGCCGACGCCGAGGGCCGGTACGAGCCGTTCCCCCTGTCGGACATCCAGGCCGCCTACCTGATCGGTCGCGGGGACTCCTACGACTACGGCGGGGTCGCCTGCCACGCCTACATCGAGCTCGCCTTCCCCGCCGAGCTGGAACCGGAGCGGGTCCAGGCAGCCTGGGACACCCTCGTCGCACGGCACGACATGCTGCGCGCCGTGGTCCATCCCGATGGCTACCAGGTCGTGCTCGCGAATCCGCCGCCGTACCGCATCGACGTCGTCGACCTGCGCGGCCGGGCCGAGGACGAGGTGAGCGCGGCCGTGCTGAACCCCCGCGCCGAACTGAGTCATCGCGTGGCCTGGACCGAGGTGTGGCCGCTGTGCGCGGTAAGGGCGACGCGGTCCGACCGGCAGCTGCTGCTACACCTCTCGCTCGACCTGCTCGTCGTCGACTACGCCAGCGTCCAGCTGCTGCTGCGCGAGTTCGGCGCGTTGTGTACGAACCCGGCGGCGGATCTCCCGCCGCTGGGGATCACGTTCCGGGACTACCTGGTGGGCCGTCGCCGGCGGGCCGAGACCGCCCTCTACCAGCGGGACCGGGAGTACTGGCTGCACCGGCTCGACACGCTCCCGCCCGCGCCCGAGCTGCCCCTGGCAGAGCGTCGCGGACCCGAGTCGGAACCGGTCCGGTTCACCCGGCTGGAGCACCTGCTACCGGCCTCGGTCTGGGCCGCCCTGGCGTTGAACGCGCGTCGGCACGGCGTGACCACCTCCGCCGCCCTGCTCACCGCCTACGCGGAGGTGATCGGCCGGTGGAGCCGGTCCCCGAGATTCACCCTCAACCTGCCGACGTTCCAACGCCTCGACGTTCATCCTGACGTCGGCACCCTGATCGGCGACTTCACCGCGGTCGAGCTGCTCGCCGTCGACCTGAGCTCCGCGGCCTCCTTCGCCGAACGCGTCCGCGCGATCTCGGCGCGGCTGCTCGACGATCTGTCCCACGCCCTGTTCACCGGCAGCGAGGTCCTCACCGAGATCGCCCGCCGCGAGGACGGCCGGCCGCTCATGCCCGTGGTCTTCACCAGCACTCTCGACGGCGCCGGACCCGCCGGCCCCGCGGACCCGGCAGGGTCGGGCCTCGGCGCCGCGGTGGAAGCGGCCGGCGAGGTCGTGTTCGCGATCAGCCAGACGCCGCAGGTCTGGCTCGACTGCCAGGTGATGTCGCGCGGCGACGCGCTCGCCGTCTCCTGGGACGTTCGCGGCGGGGTGTTCCCCGACGGCCTGGCCGAGGCGGCGTTCTCCGCCCTCATCACCGCGATCATCCGGCTTGCGACGGACTCCGATGCCTGGACCCGGCCCGCGCCGGTGGAGTTACCCGAGGATCAGATGCTCCGCCACGCCGCCGTCAACGACACCGCCACCGACCTGCCTGATGAGCTGCTGCACGCGGGCGTGCTTGCCCAGGCGGCGGCTACGCCGGACGCGGTCGCGGTCGTCGCCGCGGACCGCCAGCTGACCTACGGAGAGCTGATCGGGCGTGCCAGCGCCGTGGCGGCTGTGCTCGCCGACGTCGGCCTGCGCCCGGCCGAGCCGGTCGCCGTGGGCATGGACAAGGGCTGGGAGCAGATCGTCGCCGTCCTCGGCGTCCTGCTCGCGGGCGGCGCCTACCTGCCCCTCGACATCGCGCAGCCAGCCGCACGCCGCGATGTGATCCTTCGCGACGCGGGCGTGCGCCACGTGCTTACGCAAACCTGGCTCGCTGACCCGGCGGGCTGGCCCGCCGGCCTCACCACCGTTGCCGTCGACGCGATGGAGCCCACCGGCGCCGCCCGCACCGTCAGCCCGATCGGGTCCGCGGGCGCACCCGACGACCTCGCCTACATCATCTACACGTCCGGTTCCACCGGCGCGCCCAAGGGCGTGATGATCAGCCACCGGGCCGCCCTCAACACGATCATCGACATCAACCGGCGCTTCCAGGTGACGGCCGACGACGCCGTGCTGGGACTGGCGAGTCTCGGCTTCGACCTGTCGGTCTACGACGTGTTCGGCCCGCTACGGGTCGGGGCGCGGCTGGTGCTGCCCGACGGCGCCCGCCGGGGCGACCCGTCGCACTGGGCCGGCCTGATCAGCGCGCATGCCGTGACCGTGTGGAACTCCGTTCCGGCGCAGATGCAGATGCTGGTCGAGTTCCTGCGGTCCGCGTCCGGCGGACCGGCCGCCGCCGGAGGGGCCTCTGGGGGTGCGCCATCCGGTGGCGCGGCTCCGGATGTCACGACACTGCGATTGGCCATGCTCTCCGGTGACTGGATCCCGGTGACGCTGCCCGACGAGGCCCGCACGTCGATGCCCGGTCTGCGCCTGGTCAGCCTCGGTGGGGCGACCGAGGGCGCCATCTGGTCGATCGTCCACCCGATCGACCAGGTAGATACCGCCCGACCGAGCATCCCGTACGGTACCCCGCTGTCCAACCAGAGTTTCGCCGTGTTCGACGGCGCACTGCGGGACCGGCCGGACTGGGTGCCCGGCGAGCTGCACATCGGCGGCGCCGGGGTCGCGCTGGGTTACCACGGAGACCCGGAGCGCACCGCGGCCCGCTTCATCCGGCATCCGGCCACCGGCGACCGGCTCTACCGCACCGGCGACCTGGGCCGCTACCTGCCCGACGGGACCATCGAGTTCCTCGGCCGGGAGGACGACCAGGTGAAGATCCGCGGATTCCGGATCGAGCTCGCCGAGGTGGAAGCCGCGGTCCTGACCCATCCCGCGGTCGCCGCCGGCGCGGTGCTCGTCGACGACGAGCATCCGCTCGGCCGCCGTCTCGCCGCCTTTGTCGAACCCGCGCGACGAACGGAGGATGACGGCCCGCGGGCCGCGGGTGAGTCCACCGACGCGACCCCGCCGCTGGTCGCGGCCGCAGCCGCGACCGCGATCCGCACGGCCGGCGCCGGCATGGACCCGGCCGCACTCGCGGAGCTGCTGGCCGCCATGGACGACGTCGCGCTCGCCGTGATGGCACGGACCCTCTCGGACGCGGGTCTGCTCATCCCGGTCGAGGGCCAGGACGACGGGTCGGGCGGGCTCGACGCCGACGAGGTCTGCGCCGTTCTGCGGACAACCCCGCCCAACCGGCACATCGTGCGTCGCTGGCTGCGAGCGCTGGCGGCCACCAGCAGGCTGGCGGTCACCGAACGGCCGGCCACCGAACCCCATCTCGACCGGAAGACAGGAGTGCCGCGCTACCACGGGCTGGTCGCGCCCGACGCCGCGGCGCTGGAACAGGCCTGGGCCAGGCTGGGCACGGCGCAGCGCCGGGCGGACTACAGCACCGACCTGCTCGACCTGATGCGCACCTGCACCGCTCACCTGCCCGTCCTGCTCTCCGGGGAGCAGGACATCCGAGTTCTGCTCTTCCCCGGCGCCGAGCCCGACGCGCTCGCCGCCGCCTACCGCGACAACCTCGCCGTCCGCCACCTCAATCAGGCGCTCTCCGCCGGCCTGCGCCAGCTCGCCGAACGGCACGTCGGTGAGGAGGGGATGCGCATCCTGGAAGTCGGCGGCGGCGTCGCCGGCGCCACCACCGAGCTCGTCCCGGCCCTGGCCGAGTTCGGCGTCGACTACCTGTTCACCGACCCGTCACGGTTCTTCCTGACGGAGGCCGCCGAACGGTTCGCCGACCACCCCTGGGTCCGCTACGGCCGGTTCGACCTCGCCGCCGACCCCCGCGAGCAGGGCTACCTCCCGAACAGCTTCGACGTGATCCTCTGCCCCCACGTCCTGCACAACGCCACCGACATCCCGGCCGCCCTGCGGCGGCTGCGTGAGCTGCTGGTGCCCGGCGGCTGGCTGGTGTTCACCGAGAACACCCGCGACGACCACTACCCACTGGCCGTCTCGCTGGAGTTCCTCGAGGTCACCTCGGGGCCGAGGACCGATCTGCGCGCCGCCACCGGAGCGTCGTTCGTGACCGACGAGCAGTGGCCGGAGCTGCTCGCGGACCTCGGCGTCGAGCTGGTCGCGGCCCTGCCGGAACCGACCGACACCCTGCATCCCACCGGGCAGCGGGTCTTCTTCACCCAGGTGAAGACAGACCGGCATCCGCTCACCGCGGGCGAGCTCACCCGGCACGTGGGGAGCCATCTGCCCGACTACATGATCCCGACCGCCTGGCAGGTGCTCGACGCACTGCCGCTGACGGCCAACGGCAAGGTGGACCGGTCCACGCTGCGCCGCTGGTTGCCGCGCGGCGGCGGCGCCGGAGACGTGGCGGCCCGGTCCGGGGAACCGGTCGGTGCGCTCGAACGGCAGCTCGCCGAGCTCTGGGCGGAGCTGCTCGGCGTCGAGCGCGTCGGACGGCACGAGGACTTCTTCGCGCTCGGCGGCGACTCGCTGCTCGTCGCGCGTCTGGTCGGCCAGGTGCGAGAACGCCTTCCCGACGTCGTCGCCCTGGAATGGGAGGTGGTGCTGCGGCACATGCTGCGCGCGCCGACCGTGGCGGCGCTGGCGACGTTCCTGCGCGGCGCCACCGGCCGTGAGCCGGCGGCGAAGGGAGACCAGGAGAAGGTTTCGCCGGTGGTCCCGCTGCACGGTGCCGGCCTGGAAAGCGCGGGCGGGCCGGTGACCGTGCTCGTGCACGCCGGCACCGGCACGGTGATGCCCTACCGGGCGCTCATCACCGAGATCCGGCGCCGCTCCGCGGGAACCACGGCTCTCGTGGGGCTGGAGATCCCGCGGCTGGCCGACTACCTCGGCGGTGAACCGACCGGGCAGATCGAAGCCCTCGCCGCCAGCTACGCCCGCTCCCTGCTGGAGCTGGGCCCGCGCGATCTGCATCTTGTCGGCTACTGCCTGGGCGGCCTGATCGCCATCGAGGTCGCCCGTGGGTTGGCCGAAGCCGGGGCGCCGGTCGCGAGTTTCACCGCGATCAGCAGTCACAGCCCGCGGTTCCGGCTCGACGACGAGATCCTCGCCGAGTACTCGTTCGCGGTCATGATGGGCATCCACCCGCCGGACCTGGGATTCCCCGATGACCAGTACCGGGTCGCGGCGGCAAGCGACGCGGTGCTCGCCGAAAGCCCCGGTGTGTTGCGCGACGGCGCCCTGGCCAGGCTTGAGGGCGAGTACGCCGACATCGCCGACAGCTTCCGTGCCCTGGCGTCCGTGCCACGCTCCGCCCGGATCGCCAGGATGTGCGAGGCCGTCCCGGCGTCGGCCGGCATGTACGAGCCGGACCACATGACGCGCCTGTTCCTGACCTTCCGGCAAAGTGTTTTCTCGATCAGTCGCTACCAGCCCGAGCCCTACGCCGGCGACGTGACCTTCCTGCGGCACGGCGGCGCCTATCCCTTCCCCGGCAGCCGGGACGCGGTGACCGCGCAGTGGGAGGAGGTCTGCCTGGGTGATCTGCGGATCGTCGATGTCCCCGGCGACCACTTCAGCTGCCTGTCGGTGGAACACGCACCCGGCGTGCTGCGGCTTCTCGGGCAGCTCACCGACGGCGCGGTGACCCGATGACCGCCTCGGCGCGACCCGGCCCGCCTGCCGTCGGGCTCGTCGGTGCGTCGGGAATGGTCGGCTCGGCCGCGGCCGCCGCGCTGCGCAAGCTCGGCGTCGAGAGCATCCGCCTGGGTGCTCGCCGGATCGATGGCGTACGGCGGGTGCTCGCCGACGTGCTCGATGGCCGCGGCGAGATCATGGCTGTCAACGCCACCGACCCGGTAAGCCTGACCCGTTTCTGCGCCGGATGTCAGGTGGTGCTCAACTGCGCCGGCCCGACCTACCTGTTGAGGGACACGGTCGCGGTCGCCGCCGTGGCCGTGGGTGCCCACTACATCGACGTCGCCGGTGACGATCCGGCGTGGGAGGGGATGGCTGCCCGCGGTCTGGCCGGCACCGACCGCGCCGTGGTGTTCTCCGCCGGCACACTGCCGGGCCTGTCGAGCATTCTTCCCCGCTGGCTCGCCGCGACCGGATTCGGCCGGCCCACGACGCTGACCGCCCACGTCGGCGGGAGGGAGCCCTGTTCACCCGTGGTGGCGACCGACATGATCCTCTCGCTGAGCATCGGAGGAGCCGACGGCGCCGCCTTCGGCGAACCGCTGGCCGCCTGGCGGGGTGGCGCACGTCGGCCACGCGTGCTGCGGGCGGCTTCGAACGCCGTCGCCCCCTTCTTCCCCGGCCCGGTGGGGATGACCCCGTTCCTGTCGACCGAGACCGTGCGGCTCGCCCGCGCACTCGGACTCGACGACGTCGACTGGTTCAACGTGTATCCGGGTCCGGCGGTGCACGCTGAGATGCAGCGCATGCCGGGCTACGCGCGGGAACCGGGCACCGATCTGGCCGAGGTCGGCGCCCGACTGCACCGGGCGGCCGCCCTCGACCTGGTGGGGCGGACCCCCTTCTATCTGATGGTCTTCTCGATGCGCGGAACCCCACCGGACGACGCGGGGACAGAAATCCGTCGCACCCTCGTGCTCCGGACGTCGAGCAGCTACCAGTTGACCGGCCTCGTCGGAGCCCTGGCGGCGCGGGCGTCACTCGACGGTGCTCTGCCCGCCGGCCTGCACTTCGCCTGCGACGTCCTGGACCCCCACGCCGTCGTGCGCGAGATCCGGGAGGCCGGCGGATCCAGCCTCGTGGAGATGCACGGCTACGTGCGCGGCGCCGACATCGGGGACGACGTCGTCGAGGAAGGTGCGCTGTGACGGCGACCGCGTCCGACGGGAGTGAGGGCCGGCCGCTTCGGGTGCTGGTGTGCGGCACCAACTTCGGCCGGTTCTACGCGACCGCGGTCCGAGGCGAGCCGGGATTCACGGTGGCCGGCATCTTGAGCCGGGGCGGGAACGCCTCACGGACCTTCGCCGACCAGATCGGTGTCGCGCACTACGACCGGGTCGAGGCCGTGCCGGATGGCATCGACCTCGCCTGCGTCGTCGTCGGGTCGACGATCTCCGGCGGGACCGGCAGCGAGCTGGCGCGGGCGCTGATGGGTCGGGGCGTGCACGTCCTGCAGGAACACCCGGTACACCCGACCGAGATGACGGCGAGCCTACGGCTGGCGCGGCGGCACCACGTCCAGTACAGGGTCAACACCCACTACCCCCACGTCGGACCGGTCCGGTCGTTCATCGCCGCGGCCCAGCGGCTGCGCGCACACCAGACGCCCGTGTTCGTCGACGCGGCGACACCCGTCCACGTGCTGCTGCCCCTGGTTGACATCCTCGGCCGGGCGCTGGGGGGCCTGCGACCGTGGCGGTTCGACGCGGTTGACGTGCCCGGTCGCGGTGGTGGTCCGCTGCGGACGCTCATCGGAGAACTGGCCGGTGTCCCCGTGACGCTGCGGGTGCAGAACCAGCTCGATCCAAGCGACCGGGACAACCACGCGCTGCTGTGGCACCGGATCACCCTCGGCGCCGAAGGCGGGGTGCTGACCCTCGCCGACACCCACGGGCCGGTGCAGTGGAGCCCGCGGCTGCATGCCGAACGTGATGCCGACCGCCGGCTCGTCGTCGACGGGCCGGTCGGGCACCGATTCGACCAGGACAGCACCAGCGTCCTTCCCGGGACAGCAGCCGGAACCCAGCGTGACATCTTCGACCGACTCTGGCCGGAGGCGATTGCCCGTGCGCTGGTCGACATGGCCGGTGCTATCGAGGTCGGTGGGGATCCGCTGAGCTCCGCGCAGTACGACCTGACCGTCACCCGGATCTGGTCCCACATCGCCGCCGGGATCGGTCCACCCGAGGCGGCCCGGGTCACACGTCCCCGCCCGCTCGCCCTGAACGACCTGCTGCCGGAAACCGATGCCGCCGGCCGGGCCATCGAGGTCGATCTGGGACCGACGGTGAGTCGTGCCCCGGGGAACGGCCGCGTCCGGCGTTCGGACGAACCCGGCGACGACGCCGATCCCGGGCCGGACGGGGGCAGCATGCCCTACACCCCGACCGCAGAGTTCTTCGACCTCGTCGCCGCGGCGCACGTCCAGGTCACCAGCGCACCTGCTGTCATCGAGGCATTGCGCATGATCGATCTTGGTCGTGGGCCGATCGTGGAGGTCGGTGCCGGCACCGGACTGCTCACCGAGGCGGTCGCCCGCGCATTCGCCGACATCGAGATCGTCGCCTACGAACCGTCCGAGGGCATGCGGGCCGTGCTGGCCAGCCGGGTCTACCGTGACGACGACCTCCGCTGCCGGGTCACCATCAGCGCGGATGCCGCACCCGACCTGGAGCTGCCCGAAGCGATCAGCGCCGCATTGGTGTGCGGGGTCGCCGGCCACCTGGACCGCCCGGCGAGGGAGACGCTCTGGCGCCGGCTGCGGGAGCGGCTCGCGCCCCGCGGCGTGATCGTGGTCGAGCTGATGAACCTGGACCGCCCGATCCTGCTGGAACCGCATCGGCTGGCCCAGGCGGAGCTTGGCGAGCAGAGCTACGAGTGGTGGTTTTCCGGCGAACCGGCGGACGGCGACCTGATGCGGATGCGGTCTACCTGGCGGGTCCTGCGCGAAGCGGAGACCGTCCGCGAGGCGCGCGACGGCTATGTCTGGCACACGGTTGACCTCGCCACCGTCGCCGCCGAGGCGGGGATGGATCTGCGCCGGCAGCCGGGCGGCGGACGGCCCGGTGCCACCCCCCTCGGGGTGCTCGCGCATCGGGCGCTGCCCTGACGACGGCCGCGCGTTCACATCGTTTCCGGTGAGAGATTCGACCACGAAGGGGCCCCGTATGACCGAGACCGATGCCGCCGGCGGCGACTCAATCAGCGCCGTCATAAGCACGGCCGCCGATACCACCCGCGCGGAACCGCCGGCCTTCCCGCTCCAGCGAGGCTGTCCGTTTTTCCCGCCCACGCGTTACGAGACCCTGCGGGAGACCGAACCCGTGGCACGGGTGACGCTCCCGACCGGGAGACATGCCTGGATCATCACCCGCTACGAGGACGTCCGCGCGCTGCTCGCCGACCCGCGGGTGAGCGCGGACGCCCGCCATCCGGACTTTCCCGCGATGGGCGTCGGCGAGCGGGAGGCCGCCGCGCGCAACCGCCCGTTCATCCGCACCGACCCGCCGGACCACACCCGCCACCGGCGGATGCTGCAGGCCGAGTTCACCGTGCGCCGGGTGACGAACATGGTGCCCACCCTGACGGCCTACGCCGAGGAACTGGTCGACGAGATGCACGCCGCCGGTCCGCCGAGCGACCTCGTCTCGGCGTACGCGAACCGGATGTCGACCGCGACGGTGCTGAACCTGATGGGGGTGCCCACCGACGACCTGGAGTTCTTCCGCGATGTCACCCGGATCTCCGGTGGCCGGCAGAGCAGCGCCCAGGAGGTCCAGGCCGCGCTCGGCGGCATGTTCGCCAAGTTCGACGCGCTCATCGACCGCCGGCTGCGCGAGCCGGGGGAGGACCTGTTCTCCCGGTTGGTCGTGAACCATCTCGCCACCGGGGCGGTCACCCGCCAGGAACTGCTGTCGACCGTCGGTATCACGATCGTCGCCGGGCGCGAGACCACCACCAGCATGATCGCGCTCGGTACGCTGATGCTGCTGGAAAGGCCCGATCGGCTGGCCGAGCTGCGGGAACGGCCCGAGATGCTGGGCGAGGCCGTCGAGGAACTGCTCCGGATGCTCTCCGTCGCGGACTCGATCCCGCTGCGGGTAGCGACGGCGGACCTCGAGGTCGGTGGCGTGACCATCCGCGCGGGCGAGGGGATGATTCTGCTGCTCGCCGGCGCCAACCACGACCCGACGGTGTTCCCGAACCCGACCGAGCTCGATTTCCATCGCCCGGACCGGCACCATCTTGCCTTCGGATTCGGCATCCACCAGTGCATCGGGCAGAACCTCGCCCGCACCGAACTGGAGATCGCCCTCGGTACGCTGATCCGATGGACGCCGACCCTGCGGCTCGCGGTGCCTTTCGATGAGCTCGAACTGCGCCACGATGCGGCGACCTTCGGTATCGAGGCGCTCCCGGTGGCCTGGTGAGCGGCGCGCTGCGCCGGTACCGGCCGCGCCCGGCCGCCCGGGTACGCCTGGTGTGCTTCCCGCACGCCGGTGGCGGTGCGAGCGGCTACCGTGCGTGGGCGGCGCTCCTGCCGCCGCCGGTGGACCTGGTCGTCGTGCAGTACCCGGGTCGGGAGGATCGGTTCGCGGAGCCGTTCGCCGCTGACCTCCTCGGACTCGCCGGAACAGTCGCGACCGAACTACGCCCTCTGCTCGACCGGCCGTACGTGGTGTTCGGGCACAGCATGGGGTCGGTCGTCGCATACGAGGCGGTGCAGCGCCTGCGCTGGGAGGGCGGTGCCGAGCCGGCGCGGTTCGTCGTCTCCGGCCGGCAGGCACCCGATGACGCGCTCGGCGGTGGGCTGCATCGTGACGACGACGAGGCGCTGTGCGCGGAGCTGACCCGGCTGGGCGGTACCGCCGGCGAGATGCTTGCCGACCCGCAGATGCGGCGCGCCGTCCTGCCCTACATCCGCGACGACTACCGGCTGATCGAAACCTATCGGCCCCGAAATGTCGAATCACTGGGCTGCCCGATCACCGCGTTCGTGGGAGCGTCCGATCCCGAGTGCGACCTCGACGGCGCGCGAGGCTGGGCGCGGTTCACCCGTGGAACGGTGACCGTGCGGTCCTTTCCCGGCGATCATTTCTATCTGGTGGCACATCGCGCCCAGGTGATAGCCGAGATCATCGGTCTGCTCGACCCGGCGCTCGTCGGCGGCGGCATGATCTGGCCGACCACGCCGTGACCCACCACGCCCCGACAGCCCGTTCGACGGGTGGCGCTGCCCCGCGAGGAACGACCGATGCGTGACTACTACTCCCCGATGGCCGAGTTCTACGAGATGGTGGCCGCCCGTCAGATCGCTGACAGTGGGCCGCCGCTGACGGCCGCGCTCGCGGGCCTGGATCCGGCAGCGGGCCCGATCGTGGAAATCGGGGCGGGCACAGGCCGGGTCACCGAGGTGATCGCCGCCGCGGTGCCGGGCGGGCGGATCCTCGCCGCGGAGCCGTCCGTGCTCATGAGGGCGGTACTGACCAGCAGGATCGCCGCTCGGCCCGAGCTGCGTCCGCTGGTCACCGTCGTCGACGGTGCCGCGCCCGACCTGGAACTGCCCGACGTCATCGGCGCCGCCGTCGTCTTCGGCGTCGCCGGCCACCTGCCGCCGGAGCAACGTCGGCTCCTGTGGCGGCGGATACGGGAACGGCTCGCCCCCAAGGGTGTGATCGTGGTGGAACTGATGGGAGCTCACACCCCGCGGATCATCCCCCCGGTGCGGCAGATCCACGACCGCATCGGACGCCAGACCTATGAGTGGTGGGTGTCGGGCGAGCCAGGCGGGCCGGGCCTGATGCGCTTCACCACTACATGGCGGGTTCATGGCCCGGACGGTCGACTCGTCCGCGAGGTGGGCGACTCCTACGACTGGTACACGCTGGACACAGACCTGCTCGCGCGCGAGGCGGAAATGGTCGGGCGCCGGACCTCCCGGGTGGGCGGCGCGGGGAGCCTGGAGATCGTGGTGCTCTCCTCATCCCGGACAGCGCCGACACGACGTCGGAAGAACGACGATGACGGGAGGGACACCGATGTCCGGTAAACGGCGGGTCGAGCTGGGGCCGGCGCAGGAGACCCTGCTGATACCGCTGTACGGCAGGGCCGCCCTTGCCCGGCAGCGAAACGCGCTCCTCGACGACCCTCGCGCGGTCGAGATGGTCGACGCCCTCGACTACGACTTCAGTCGGTTCGAAGGCCTATCCAGCCTGGTGGGAGCGGTTCTGCGCACCCGTATCCACGACTACTGGGCGGCCCGTTGGCTGGCCGCGAATCCACTCGGCACGGTCGTCGAGCTGGGGGTAGGCCTCAACACCCGGTTCGAACGGATCGACAACGGGCAGGCACGCTGGTTCGAACTGGACCTGCCGGACGCGATGGAACTGCGGCGTGAGTTCTTCGCCGACAGCGACCGGCGCACGTCGTTCGCCGGATCGGTTCTCGACGACAAGTGGGTCGATATCGTCGCCGCCAGCGGTGGGCCCTGGTACGTCGTCGCGGAGGCGGTGCTGTTCTTCCTGCCCGAGACCGCCGTGCGTGAGCTCGTCGTCCGACTGGGAGACCTGCTGCCCGGGGCCCATCTGGCGTTCGACACCTGGGGACAGTGGATGGCGGACAACCAGAACGACCATGATGCTCTCGGACCCATGGAAGCCCGCGTGCAGTGGTTCGTCGACGATCCGGCCACGCTCGAAGGATGGGCCCGCGGCCTGCGCCTGAACGAGTCGGTTGTTCTGCCGGACGCTCCCCGGGAGATCTTCGATCTCCTGCCGGAGCCGACCCGCAGCAGCGTTCGGTCGATGCGCGACGACCCCCAGGTATCTTCCTACCGCCAGAACCTGCTGCGTTTCTCCAACGCTCCGCGCTGGGACAGGGAGACACGTTGACGCGAGGGCACGACGGTGACCGCCTCGAGAAACTGGCGCTCGTCGGCCTCGACGCGGATCTCGGACGGATCCAGGAGGTCTTTCGGTCCTGTCTGCCCACCGACGATGAGCTGACGCTGGGAGAGCTGGGCGAGCGTGATCCACCCGACCCCGACGAGTGCGAGCGGCTCGGCGGACGCCGCGAGCGCCCACCCAGCCCGTCGGGTCCGGTCAGCGCGTGGTGACGGCCTGATGTGGGTCGCGGGCACGGGGAAAGGCGAAGCCGGGGTCGATCTGGGTGGAGAGGTCTGCTCCGGTGGCGGTGTCGGCCCAGGATCGGGCGTTGCGGAGGTGGAGTTCGTGCATCTGTCGGAGGAAGACGTCGGGGTCGTGCTCGGTGGCGTCGACGGCGTCGCGGATGGTGTCGAGCGCGATGCGGATGGCCGGTTCGAGGTCGTCGAGGTGGAAGGGCCGGCCCTGTTCCATCGCTCGTACGGGTGCGGACGGTCCGACACAGACGAGCAGGTCGTCACCGACCTCGCGGCGTAGGAACTCCTCGTCGGCCTGGTCGGTGACCTTGTTGCCGATCACGGAGAGGGTGATGTCGAACTCGCGGGCGTAGTCGCGGTACTGGCGGTGGACGGCGACGGCTTTCCGGGTCGGTTCGCAGACGAGGAAGGTGTGGTCGAAGCGGGTGAACAGGCCTGAGGCGAAGGCGTCGGCGCCGGCGGTCATGTCGACGACGGCGTACTCGCTGGCGCCGTCGATGAGGTGGTTGAGCAGGAGTTCGACCGCGCCGAGTTTGGAGTGGTAGCAGGCCACGCCGAGGTCTTCGTCGGTGAAGGCTCCGGTCGCGACCAGTCGCACGCCGTCGGCGTCGATGCCGAAGCGTCGCCACAGCGGGTTGTCGTCGGTCAACGGCAGCAGTCGTGATCCGGCGCCAGGTGGGGTGGTCTTGACCATCACGTCGGCGGACGGGACGCGGGGTTGTCGCCGCGGAGGTAGTCCTTGATCTCGTGGAGGTGCTCGCCCATCGGCACGGGTGCCGCCGCGTCGTCGAGGCCGAGTGCGGCGCCGAGATGCTGGTTGATGTCCGCGTCGAGCGCGAGGACGGGTGCGCCGGCCGCGGCGAGGTGGCGGCAGAACAGCGAGGACAGCGTGGTCTTGCCACTGCCGTCCTTGCCGACGAATGCGATCTTCATGATGGTGGCTCCGAGGTCGTGGCGGCGTTGCCACGATCCAACTGCGCGATTACTGTCTGCAATAGTAATCGTTTTCGTTAGTGGCCTTGGCGAGGCCCTGCCGGGGCGGGGGCCGTCTGCCTCCGCACTCCAACGCGGCCGTTGCTGGTCACTGTCGGGGCGGGCTGGCGGGCAGACGATCGCGGCCACCGGCCGGGCCCCCACCCCGACGGGCGGCGCCACTATGTCGCCGGGACACCTTCCACACCGTGCTTACGGGCACTCGCGATGGTTCAGGCTGCTCCCTGGTCGCCGTTCTCGAGCGGGCTTGGTGATCAGGGGCTTGTCTTCTCCGTGCTCGGCCGGGCGGGGATGTGGGTGTGGGGTGCCGGCTCGCCGTCTGCGTGGTCGGGCAGATTCCGGTCGGCGTGGTCGGCGTGGAACAGTGCCTCGGCGAGCAGGGCTTGCACGTGGACGTCTGCGGCGGAGTAGTAGACGAAGGTGCCTTCGCGGCGGCCACGGACCAGCCCGGCGAGGCGCAGTTTGGCCAGGTGTTGGCTGACCGCCGTGGGTGCGGCGCCGACGAGGTCGGCGAGGCAGGCGACCGAGGACTCACCTTGCAACAACGCCCAAAGGATCTTGATGCGGGTGGGATCCGCGAGCAGCCGGAAGCCTTCGACGGCCAGGCGGACCTGCTCGTCGTTGGGCATCTGGAAGTCCGGCAGATCACTGTGCACGTATCAAGACTAACCGGCTTGCCCTGCTACTCGGCTGTCTAGCAGCCTGGCTGGCTAGCTGTATGCATGCCTACGCAAGTAGTGTCGTTAGGGTGACGCTGACGACGAGCCCCGCTTCCTCATCCCTCGGTCCGGTCGAAGCGCATGTGCCGGCGTCGCGGGGGCTGGCCGCCCGCCTCTGGACGCTCACCGAGGTCCGTGGGGCGGCGCTGGCGAGCGTGACGTTCGCGGCCGGCAGCGTCATGCAGGTGACTGGCACTCCCGCGCCGGTCTGGTGGGCGCTGTACCTCGTCTGTTACGCCGCCGGCGGATGGGCACCCGCGCTGACCGGGATACGCGCGTTGCGGGGACACACGCTGGACGTCGACCTGCTGATGATCGTCGCCGCGTGCGGCGCGGCCAGTATCGGCCAGGTCTTCGACGGCGCCCTGCTGATCGTTATCTTCGCCACCTCCGGAGCGCTGGAGGCGGTCGCGACCGCGCGAACCGCCGACTCCGTGCGCGCGCTGCTCGACCTGGCACCCGAGCGGGCCAACCGGATACGTCCCGACGAAACGGAGGAGACGGTAAGCACCCTGGACCTTCAGGTCGGGGACGTCATCCGGATCCGCCCCGGGGAACGCATCGGCGCCGACGCCATTGTGGTTGGCGGCGCCAGCGAGGCCGACCAGGCCACGATCACCGGCGAACCCCTGCCGGTCACGAAGACGACGGGCGACGAGGTGTTCGCCGGCACGCTGAACGGCACCGGCACGCTGACCGTCCAGGTCCACCGCCCCACAGGCCAGTCGGTGATCGCCCGCATCGTCGCCCTAGTCGAGGAGGCCTCCGCGACCAAGGCAAGAACCCAGCTGTTCATCGAAAAGGTCGAACAGCGCTACTCGATCGGCGTCGTGGTCGCGACCGTCGCCCTGTTCGCCATCCCCCTGCTGTCCGGCGCGGCGCTGCGACCCACCCTGCTCCGCGCCATGACCTTCATGATCGTCGCATCGCCGTGCGCGGTGGTCCTCGCGACGATGCCGCCGCTGCTGTCCGCGATCGCCCTCGCCGGACGCCACGGCGTGCTCGTCAAGTCCGCCGTCGTCATGGAGAGGCTGGCTGACACCACCCTGGTGGCGTTCGACAAGACCGGTACCCTCACCGAAGGAACACCCCGCCTTGTCGGCATCCATGTCGCTTTCGACGGCTCCAGCGACGGCCAGTCCACAGCGCCCGCGATCGACGCGGACCGGCTACTCCAGTTGGCCGCCGGCGCCGAACATCCCAGCGAGCACCCGGTCGCCGCCGCCGTGCTCGCCGCCGCCCGCGACCGGAACCTCGCCATCCCCACCGCGCACGACTTCACCTCAACCCCCGGACGCGGCGTGAGCGCCACCGTCGACGGACATCACGTACAGGTCGGAAGCCCGTCCCTGCTCGACGGACCGCGGGCCGGCCCCACCGCCTCACCGCTGATCGCCCAGACACGGGGCGCGGCAGACGCCGCGCAGGCCAGCGGGCACACCGCCGTGATCGTCACCATCGATCACCACCCCACCGGAGTCCTCACCCTCACCGACCGGACCCGCCCACACGCCGCCGCCACAGTTGCCGCCCTGACCCGACTCACCGGCACACCCCCCGTCCTGCTCACCGGTGACAACCCCGGCGCCGCAGCCCGACTCGCCACCGAACTCGGCATCCACGAGGCGCACGGCAAACTGCTGCCATCCGACAAGGTCACCCGAATCCACGCCCTGCAGAACCGGCGACAACGAGTACTGCTGGTCGGCGACGGCGTCAACGACGCCCCCGCGCTCGCCGTCGCCGACCTCGGCGTCGCGATGGGCCGCCACAGCTCTGACCTCGCCCTACAGACCGCCGACGCGGTCCTCGTCCGCGACGACCTCACCACCCTTCCCACGGTCATCGCGCTGTCCCGCCACGCCCGCCGCATCGTCACGGCCAACCTGGCCATCGCGGCGACCTTCATCACCGCTCTGGTCGCCTGGGACCTGTTCGGCCACCTGCCCTTACCCCTCGGCGTCGCCGGCCACGAAGGCTCCACCCTCATCGTCGCCCTCAACGGACTACGACTCCTACACCCCCGCGCCTGGCGCACCCCCCAAACCCATCCTGTTTCAGGGTCGTCGGGCAGGATGTGACCACGGTGTTGTTGAGGAGACCTCGACGCACCGCGGCGATCTTGTCTGGCCTCCAGCGGATCAACTGCCGGCGCCACGAGGAAGGCGACGTACGTCGGCACCCCCAGACGGACACTGAGCGTCGCCACGTTCCCGAACGCGAGGAACATCAGCCCAGCTTGACCCCCACGATCGCGTCACCAGACGGACCGGAGCGTCCGGACCCGCCAAATGTGCGGAACGCGTGTTTGACTCAGTGGATGATGTCGTCGGCCGGGCGCTCACTGGATATCGCCTCTGGTCAGGGCCCGGGTGGCGACCGGCCGGACAGTGATTTCAGGGCCTGCGACCAAGATCAAACAGTTCGGATGCTGGTACACAGGGTCCACCATGTTTGTCACCACGAGACGCTGGTCAGGCCGGCCATGGGGCGAGCCGGGTGGGCCACTCGGGCAGGCCTGCGGGAGGCGTCGAGCTGGGCGGACGCGATCCTGCACGCCGTGGACCGGCCGGCCAGCGGACCGGTCGAGCAGGTCAAGACCTGGAACCTCGCGGGGTTGTTCCGGGTACCGACCCCGCGGGGTCCGGTGTGGTTGAAGACCACGCCACCGTTCGCGGCCAACGAGGCAGCCGTGATCGCCACGTTCGCGCAGGTCGATCCGCGGCTGGTGCCCACCGTGGTCGCGGCGGACCCGATCGGCCATCTGACCACGCCGGCGACCTTGCACAGACCATCCGCGCCGCCCTGCGCAGCACCACGGCCATCGGCCCTCGGGCGTCCCCGCGCCGGGCACCGGCGGACCCCACCTGCTGCCGGCCCCCGCTGACTGAAGGACCAACCAGGGCCCCGGTCAAGGCATCCCAGGAGCTCAGCGTCCAGCCCGCGCCACCGGCCACGCGCGATCATCGTGCGCCGTTGGCAGATACCTTCGGCTCGGAACGGCGATCGCGCTGACGAGCAGCCCCTCGCTCGCGGCCCAGCGGCCCGTGAACGCGGCGACGCGCACGCCGCTGACGTGCGCTGGCGGCGCATGCAGCTCGGCGTGAAACGTGCGGCGCTCTGTGTCGATGCGCACCGTGGCCTCGGCGAAGTCGAGGAACTGGTGCGTGACTGGGTACCACGCCTTGTAGACCGACTCCTTGATCGAGAACAGCATGCGGTCCCAGCACACGCTCCCGAACTTCCCGAGCATGCGGTGCTCGTCCCGCTCGTCCGGCGTCGAGATCGTTTCGAAGACCCCGGGGGACAGCGGCTCGTTCGGCTCGGCGTCGATCCCGAGCGTCAGCAGGTCCCGCTGATGCGCCACGGCGGCGGCGCGGAAACCGGCACAGTGCGTGATGCTCCCGACGACGGCGGCAGGCCAGCTTGGGGCGCCCCGCCGCCCCGGCACGATCGGCGTCGGCGGCATGTCCAGGCGCCGTAGCGCCTGGCGAGCGCACCATCGCGCCGTACTGAATTCACGCCGCCGTTTCTCGACGGCTCCCGCCACCGCCGCCCGTTCCTCCGGGAACAGCGTGACCACATGGTCGTCGGTTGTCTCCACACAGGCGACCCGAGGTGGCAACAGTTCTTCAATCATGGGATCTGGCGACGTCCGGGCTCATGACGCCGGCTGGCGTCTTCTTCCGCTGCCTCGGCCGAGATCTGCCGCCACAATGACAGCTCGTGCGAAGCCATCCACCGTCCAGTCTGTCGACGCTACCGAGATCATTTTATCGGAGCGTCGCTACGACCGTTTGAACCCGCCCATCCTTTCCGGGTGACCCGGCGGCGGTCCCTGTCCGACGCGCGGGTGTGACCGAGGGGCCGCCGCGTCAGACCACGCCGCGCGGCCGACCTCGTTTGACTCGCCCGGGGAAGCGGGGTCCGGATCGCGCGTCGTCTCGCCTCCTTCGGGGACCGGGCGGGCGGGCGGCGGG
>NZ_CAAAFR010000188.1:0-25066 GCF_900634745.1 Protofrankia symbiont of Coriaria ruscifolia | reverse complement strand
CGCCACCCCCACCGCCGAGACCCCGCCGTCTGCCGGACCGACGCTCTGACCCGCCGCAAAGGAACCCGCCATGCAGCCACTCACCCTCGACGACATCCGCCAGCTCCCCGCCGTCGTCGACCTCATGACCGCCGCCCGCGCCTTCGGCCTCGGCCGCACCCTCGCCTACGAACTCGCCCGCCGCGGCGACTTCCCCTGCCCCGTCCACCGCATCGGCCGCCTCTACCGCGTCCACACCAGCGACCTCCTCCGCACTCTCGACACCACGCACTGAATTCGTAAAGCCTGCGGCCCGTCGCCATCCACAACCTCGCGCACCCAGCCGCGCTCTCGTCCACGCACCAGCCGAATTCCGGCCGTGTCACATGGCAGGGATACGAAGCCGAGAAACATCCGTAAAAGATTGAACGAGGGGACGCGGCCGCCCGTCACCCAAGCACACCGGTCGCCCCGTCGGTCAGCTCGCGCACGATATCGGCGTGCCCGGCGTGCCTGGCCGTCTCCTCGAGCATATGAATGTAGATCCAGCGCAGGGACACCCGGCCCAGCTCAGGATGCGGGACCACGTCGTCGAGCGTGAACCCGGCCGCGACCTCTCGGGACAGCGCGCACGCGCGGTCGTAGCCCGCCAGCACCGCGTCAAGCGCGTCGGTCGCTACGAGCACCCAGCTCACGCCCTCCTCCTCGGCTGGCGGCGCGTCAGGGCTGTCGACCAGCCGGTGAAACCAGTTCCGCTCCACCACGGTCAGGTGTTTGACCAGGCCGGTGAGCGTGGTGAGCGAGGGCAGCAGCCGGCGCCCGGCATCCTGATCGCTGACACCACGCACCTTGTGGACGAGCACGTCCCGGTAGAAGTCAAGGAACGCCTCAAGGGTTTCGCGCTCGCCGGCGGTGCTGGCCTGCATGACCCGCAGCACTGGCTGGCGTGGCGGTGGCGGCTGCATACCGGACACCGTAGCGCGCCCTGGAAACGCGACCCGGGAGTGATCAACCTTGGCGCGCGCGTCCTCGTCATCAGAACCTGGCCGCGACGAGGCCACGCCGGACGCCAACCGCAGCGATCAAATCACCGACAGCCCCGTCGACGTCTCCACCTGAGGACAGGTGCTTTGCAGCCCGCGGTGTGGCGTTCCGCTGACGCCATCCTGGCCGATACCGGCGCTTACGGAACCATCAGGACGGCTACCGCTGGCCTCACGTCCGTCCAAGTGCCGATCTCATCCGAACTGCGGACACCCGCGTAGCGTGCCCTGTGGTGAGGGTCACAACCAGCTGGTGATGAAGGATGCCGCTACCTGGCGTCCAGTCCAACGGACGAATGACGGACAAACGATCAAATGCTCTGATCAAAATATTTTGATCAGAGCCTTGACCTGCTGGTACGTGTGGAGGTGAGGGGACTCGAACCCCTGGCCTCCTCCGTGCGAGGGAGGCGCTCTACCAGGCTGAGCTACACCCCCTGGAGCTCTTGAAGCTTACAGCAGACCGGACGGGTGTGGTGGACGGCCCCTGCTGAGCAGCTTCTACTCCACCGCGGCCTGCATCGGGAGCGGCTCACCCACCCGTGCCCTGGGCACCAACAAGGCCGAGCCGAGATCGGTAGCCGGGTCCGCCTCGCGCATCAGCCGGGCGAAGAACGTTGCCGCAGCCGCGGGCCGTAGGAGTCCCGCCTCGTGGCCACGCCAGCCGCATTCCTGCCCGCCGTCGAAGACAACCTGGTGATCCGGCGCCTCCCCATGGTCGAACACCATACGGATGCTGTCGGGAATATGGCTGTTATTCATTGGATTTCCGGTGCATGTACCATCGTCCGTATTCAGGCCGGAGGGAGCCGGATGCCCGAAGGGCCGGTGTCCGAGCGAGGGGTGGTCCATCGGATAGTTCGCCCAGAGCGACAGGCCCTCCTCCGGGACCCACTGCGGATCCCAGAACGGAAGCTGCCACATCGCACGCCCGGGGCGGAACAGCGACAGCTTCACCCGCACTCCGCGACACCGCAGATGGAACCCGAACCCGTCCGGACGCAGTCCGCGCAGTTCCACCGGTACGGCGCAGCTACGAGGGCACAACTGGAATCCCGCGGCCCGCAGGCTCGCAGTCCACTCCTCGAACGTCGGCTCCCGGGGACCGGGATCGCCGGACATCCCGTACCGCTGACCGCGATGGCCATAACTCACTGTGACGCCCCTTTGCGCTCACGTTGGCGATGACAGGCGGCGGAACAAGTAACCGGGAGACGTCCGTGATGCCGGCAGGCCCGGCTCACAGCAACCGCGTCGTATGCTGGAGCACATCGGGCAAGGACGACCATAGAGATCGGATCAGGCCATTATGGCCTGAGTGAGCAGACCTTCCCGAAACCGACTGGACTTCTCCGACTAATGAGCCCTCGCGCGCATGACCGGTGACACAAACGCGGTCAGGGACGTCAGAACGAGAAAGCGGACGTCAGCGCACGCGAGGGCGCGGACAACAGCATCCCGTGTTCGTGCGCGTGACAATCCCGGCAATCAGCTCGGGAAGCCGCGGCGCGCACATGGTCACGAAGCTATTATGCACAGCACACCCCGACTCCAGTCCATATGATCTACGACGGTCCGGCACAGCTTGACAGCTGCTCCTACCGACCGTCTGACTTGCCCGGCAAGCGTCCGACTTGCCCGGCGGAGGTCCGACTTGCCCGGCGGGTATCCGGCTGCTTGGCCGCCGGACCATGCGCGCGTGAGCCTCAGCCGCGTGAGCCTCAGCCGAGGGTTGACACCTCCATGACCCGCAGGCCCGCCTGCCTGGCCTTGTCGACAAGGTCGTCGGTCACTGACGCCCGATGTGAAACGACCGGACGCAGCACCAGCGCGACGATCTCCTCGTCAGGGGTGCGCCGCAGCTGCGCCGCGCGCTCAAGCAGGCGCGTGTTCGTCCGGTGGTAGACCCCGGCGTCCTGGACCTCGTCGAGAATCTCCAGCTCGTCCGGTTTCAGCGAGCCGATCAGCTGGTCATACCGGAGGCACCACTGCGGCTCGCGGTCCTCGACCGACGTTCGCTTGAACGTACGCACATCGAAGGGCAACACCACTCGTATGGCAAACCCCTTCGACCGCGCGGCTGCCAGCACCACCAGATCGGCCCCGGACGCCGCCGCACCGACCAGTAGCCGTGGACGCAGCACGTCAAGCGCATCGGCGGCTCGACGTTCGACGTCGGGAACGTCACGCGCGCGAAACCGCGGCGGGTCGGTATCACGGCTGTCGATCTGCACCCCGCCGAAGACGGCGATCATCGACAACCTGTCATGGTCCCAATTTTTCCATGTGTCCGGCGGATGCACGGCACGAGGGCGTCCACGGATCGCGCAACCACCGATAGCAGCAACCTCACGGCCGTCACGAGGGCGCCCCGGACAAGGGCGTCCTCGTGACGGCCTGAGCGGGGCAGCACATACTGGCCCAGCGTTGGACCAGCGGCAGGCCCTCCGCAGGCCCACCGTAGGCCCTCAGCAGGCCCTCAGCAGGCCCTCAGCACCTGGTGGGAGGCCGCGAGATCGACAGTCAGCTTCCGACCGCGTGCCGGCGCAGCAACTCGTCGACCTCGTCCGGATCCTCGCTTCCCGACATGGGCTGCTGCGAGCCGGATACCGGCGCCGGACCCGCGGTGAGACCACCGTGCGTCCCCGGCGGGTTGACCTGCACCCTCCCCGGCCTGGACGTGTTCGGGCGGGTTCCCGCCCGGGCAGCCGGGCGGGAACCGCCCGCCGACCCGGGCGCCTGGCCGGGATCCCGCTCGTCGTCGGCCCCACCGGGGTCGGTAAACCCGTCGCTGTCGGTATCGGCGACAAAGTCCTCGACGATGTCTTCGGCGACGAACTCGACGTCGTCGAGACCGACATGTGCATACCCGGAGTCGCTGGTGGCGCCTACCGTAGAGGATCGCGCGGTGGCTGTCCGGCGCCGAGCGGGATCATCCGTGGCCTGATCGTCGGCCGGGCTGTCAGCAGTCACACCGTCGACGACGGTGCCCTCGGGGACGCGTCCCTGCGGGCTGCCGCCGGCTGCCGCGGCCCGGGTCGCGGCAGCGGCGGCGATCTGCGAAAGGTCCACCGTCTGCGCGTTCGCCACCGCGAGGTCGTCTGCGGCGTCGTCCCGGCCGGCGTCCGCGCCACGATGAACCGCGGCCGGGTCGGACAGCCGGAACGGTTCGCTACCGGACGCCCAGGGCCCGGCCACACCGCCGACGGCGCCAACACCGGGGCCGGATGCCCGATGGCCGTACCGAACGGCCCGCTCGGCAGCGATCCGCCGGTCCAGCGCGAAGCGGGAGGCACGCACCCGCCGATCGGCCTGAGCCACCCTGCGCAGCTGCACCGCATAGCCGACAAGGCTCGCGTCCGCCAGTCCCTGGACGAGGAGCCACACTCCTCCCAATAGCCCGGCGAGCAGCGCGGTTACCGGAACCGCGGCCAGCAGGACGAACAGTCGCCGCCGGCGTAGCCGGATCAGGGCCCGCCGGTCGGCGTTCGTGCCACTGGCGGCTGGCGGACGGGCCGTGGGAACCGGGGGACGAGCCACGGGAACACCATGCCACCCGCCGCCGGCGGTGGCGGTCTTGCCGGACCCGTGCACCGTCTCCGCCGACGTGGGGGGGCGGGTCAGCCCGGACGTCCGGAGGATCGGCTCGCCTTCACCCGGGCCAGAAGAAGCAACCGGTCGCATCGCGAACTCCCTGTCCAGCCGCGACGCCCCTCGGCGTGACAGGACTCGCATCGCCGTAGTGAAACGTTCCGCCGATCGCTGTTCCAGCGTGCTGTCATGATGCCTCACCCACATCGGGATAAGCACGAACCCCCAGACCGCGACGATCGCGAGCCAGATGAGCGCGCTCATGACCGCGTGTTTGGAAGGCGGCACCGAACCGCGAACCGCGAACCGCCCGTACGAGCCTCAGGCGGCGCAGACTGCCGCACAGGCGAGTTGACCATGGACAGTGGCCTTCCTGCCGACTCGGATATCGAAGATGACATTGGCGAGCCCGGACCTCGTATGTCGACCGCGCCGAAATACGAGGGGCTCCGGCGGCTCGATCATGGGGCGTTCGCACCGCCGAGAGGATAGGGACGTCCAGCTTGCGGCACCCCTATCCCCAGGCGCTTTGAGGAACGCTAGTGAGGGAATACCGTCCGGTCACCGACCCGAAGAGCGCGTGTCGCAGCATCACGATCCACATCACGTTCACGCTTAGTAACTGAATCGACGTAGAAAAAAACCAGCCGGACCGATCAACATCACGAAACAGCGACTCCTGCATCACAAAAGGATCTTAACGGACAGACAAACCATGACAACAGTCCCAGCATGTGGCCGGCATCACATCTAAAAGTAGATGTTTGACTACTCTCCGTTAAGACGGAGTGAGCGCAGTTGATCTCATCTATGTGGAGCACGGACGCTGTGCCAGCGGTTCAGCAACCCTTCCGGGGCGTCCTCCACGGTGAGGGCGTAGCTGATGTGGTCCCGGTAAGCCCCACCGATCGCCAGATAGCGCCGGTGGAACCCCTCCTCTCGGAACCCCAGCTTTTCCACCACCCGCCGGCTCGCGGTGTTCTCCGGACGGACGTGCGCCTCCACCCGGTGGAGCGCCACGGCGGTGAAAGAGTGATCCACCACCAGCGCCAATGCGGTGGGGGTTATCCCGCGGCCGGCATACATACGGTCAACCCAATAGCCGACATGGCCACTGTTCAGTGCGCCACGGACGATCGTGGAGACAGTGATCTGCCCTACCAGTCGCCCCTCGAACGTCACGGCGAATGGCAGAGCCTGGCCAAGACGCGCATGCCGGCGCAGCCGCCGCACCATCTGGGTGTACACCCCGATGGTCTGACGCTGCGCCCACGCATCCTCGGTGACGGGCAGCGCCTTCGGCGTCGCCTCCCACGGCGCGAGCCAGTCACCGTTACGCACCCGAAGATCGACCCAGGTGACGGCCTCGCGCAGCCGCAGAGGACGCACGCCCACCGGCCCGTCCGTAAGACTCACCGGCCACCCAGGTGCCTTCATCCCATCTTCCTCGGCCCTCGGCCGGCATCCTCCGCGCCATCAGTACCGTGCGCGCCACCAGCGCCTCCGCTGTGCGCGCCGCCACCGTGAGCGCGATCGGCGATGACCTGACCGGGAGGACCGACATGATCGTGATCGTCGTCGCGGAAGTCGGTGCGACCGTGATCCCCGCCGCCCCTTATCTGCGCGACGGCGTGCCCGACCACTCCGGCAAGCACGGTCACGCCGTCGGCGACGCCACCGGTGGAGCCCGGCAGGTTCACCACCAGCGTCCCGCCCCGCACGCCGGCGATCCCGCGGGAGAGAACCGCTGTCGGGACCTTCGCCCGGCCGGCCGCCCGCAGAGCCTCGGCAAGTCCGGGCACCTCGCGGTCGATCACCAGCCGAGTCGCCTCCGGCGTGACGTCCCTGGGCGCGAGGCCGGTACCGCCAGTGGTGACGACCAGATGGACCCCAGCGCTCACCGCCGCCTCCAGCGCGGTCACGATCGCGTCGGACTCGTCCGGGACGACGGCCACGTCGTCGACGACGAATCCGATCCGGCCGAGCGCCCCGGCGGCCAGCGGCCCGGAACTGTCGGTGTACCCGCCGGCGTACACACGGTCCGAAACAGTGATCACCCGGGCGCGGGCTCCAACCGGCACGCCCGGCGATCCGTCCGGCATGCCTGGTGATCCACCGGATACTCCTGGCGACCCGGTGGGTACTCCCGGCGACCCGACTGGTGTCGTCGGTACATGGCTCACCGTGACGCTCCCGTGTCCGTCGAGGCGGGAGCCGCGTGGCGCTGCCAGTCACCCGAACGTCCACCGGTCTTCGCGAGCAGCCGGACGTCGGTGAGCATCGCGGTCGGATCGACCGCCTTGACCATGTCGTGCAATGCGAGCCCCGCCACCGCGACCGCGGTCAACGCCTCCATCTCCACGCCGGTGCGGTCCGTCGTCCGGGTGGTCGCGGTGATCTCAATTCCATGATCGTGAACGTCGACGTCGACCCGGACCCCCGACAGCGCGATCGGATGGCACAGCGGGATGAGCTCGGACGTGCGCTTGGCGCCCATGATGCCCGCCACCCTGGCCACCCCGAGAGCATCCCCCTTGGGCATGCCGGCGCCGCGGAGCAGATCGATGACGGCAGGGGTCACCCGCAGGCAGCCGCGGGCCGTCGCCGTCCGCGTGGTCACGTCCTTGGCGGAGACGTCGACCATCCGCGCGGCGCCGGTGGCGTCCACGTGGGTCAGCTTCGGCTCGGTCACGCACCCGCCTCCGTCCGGGCCCGGTCAGCCGGCGGCACATCGCCGATCTGGTCCGCCGGCACCGCGCCGCCGGCCTGGCTCGCCACCGTCTCGTCGCCGAGCAGCAGCGCGGTCAGCTCCCGACCGGCCGGCACGTCGGCACCGCCCTCCGGGACGATCACCAGCGCGTCCGCGACCGCCAGGGCCGACATCTGGTGGGCACCCTGACCGCCGGCGAGATGTGCCACGGGCGGCCGTCCGTCGCCGGCGCCGGTAAGCCGGACCCGCAAGTACGAACGCCGGCCCGGGGACGCCCGCAGCTCCTGGGCCGTCGTGACGACCAGCGTCGGACGGTGCACGGACGCAAGCCCCCGCATCCACCGCAACGCCGGCCGGACGAACAGCTCGAACGACACCAGGGCGCTGACCGGGTTACCGGGCAGCGTGAACACCGGCACACCGCCGAGCACCCCGAACCCCTGCGGCATCCCGGGCCGCATGGCGAGGCGCTCGAAGCGGACCTCCCCCGTGGCGGCGAGGACCTGCTTCACCACGTCGAAGGCGCCCACGCTCACCCCACCGGTGGTGATCACCGCGTCGGCGTCGGCGAGGACATCAGTCAGCAACGCGGCGAACGCATCCGGGGAGTCGGGAACGCCGGCAAACCGCCGGACCTCCGCGCCCGCCTCCCGCGCCGCCGCCGCCACCGCATGGCTGTTGGAGTCGACGATCTGCCCGGGGCCGAGCGTCCCACCGACCTCGATCAGCTCGCTGCCGGTCGAGAGGACCGCCACCCGGGGACGTGGATGGACGGTCGGTGCTGCCACGTTCAGCGCCGCGAGCAGGCCGATCTGGGCCGCGCCGAGCAACCGTCCGGCGGGCAGGACCAGATCGCCGGCGGCCACGTCCTCGCCGGCCCGCCGGATGTTCTGACCGGGCGCGGGTGCGCGCACCACCGTGACCTGGTCCATCCGGCCGTCGGTCCATTCGACCTGGACGACGGTGTCGGCGCCGGGCGGGAACGGCGCCCCCGTCATGATCCGGGCGGCGGTACCGCGCTCCACCGGCGCCGGTGTACCCGGCGCGGCCGGGATGTCCCCGGTGACCGGCAGGGTCACCGGGTGGTCGGGGCTGGCGCCGGCGACGTCCGCGGCGTGCAGGGCATAGCCGTCCATGGCCGAGTTGTCGAACCCGGGAAGGGCGACACCCGCGTGCAGGTCCGCGGCGAGTACGCAGCCGTGAGCGGACCCGAGTGGCAGCAGCCGTGGGGATAACGGGCTGACAGCGGCGAGGATGTCGGCGATGTGCGCGTCCACCGACTTCACGTCGATCGCCTCACACCGATCGCCTCCACGCCGCCGGGCTCGCCACCCACCATGACTGTCACAGGCCGGGCTCGGCCTTGGGGCCTCCGGAGGAGACGTACTCCTCCAACCACGGGTACAGCTCCGCGCCGATGTCCGGCCGCTCGCACGCGAGCCGGATCACGGCCTTGAGGTAGTCCACCCGGTCACCGGTGTCGTACCGGCGCCCGGTGAAGACCACCCCGTGGACGGGCTCGCCGGCGTCGTCGCCGAGGTGAGCCAGCGTCCGCAAGGCATCGGTGAGCTGGATCTCGTTACCACGGCCGGGCGGCGTCCGCCTCAGTACGTCGAAAATCGACGGCGACAGGACGTACCGGCCGATGATCGCAAGATTGCTGGGCGCCTCGTCGACCGGGGGCTTCTCCACAAGATCCCGTATGCGGACGGTCTGGTAACGCTCCCCCGCCGACCCCGCGGCCGCCGACCCGACAGCCGCCGAGTCGACCGTCGCCGAGTCGACCGTCGCCACCCCGTACAGCGAGACAAGATCTTCGGGTACCTCCATGAGGCCGACGACGCTACCGCCGAAGCGCTCCTGTACGGCGAGCATCTCCACCAGCAGCGGATCGCGTTCGTCGATCAGGTCGTCGCCGAGCAGAACCGCGAAGGGCTCGTCGCCCACGTGCCCGGCCGCGCACAACACGGCATGGCCGAGCCCCCGCGGCGCCTGCTGCCGGACCGAATGCACCTCGGCAAGCGCGGCCGACGCGCGGATTCGTTCCAGCCGGGTCGTGTCACCCTTGCGTTCCAGGGCAGCCTCGAGTTCGACCTCCCGGTCGAAATGGTCCTCTATCGCCTTCTTGGTACGACTCGTAACAAGAAGGACGTCTCGCAGACCGGCGCGAGAAGCCTCCTCCACCACATACTCGATGGCCGGTCGGTCGACGACCGGCAGCATCTCCTTGGGCAGGGACTTGGTCGCCGGCAGGAACCGGGTGCCAAGGCCCGCAGCCGGAATCACCGCCTTCTTTACTGACATGGGCGAAACCATAGCCGTAACCGGCGCCGGGCTCAGCGCGGCGTGGCACAGGCCCCAGCCCACGACAGGCAAGATCGGCACGTCGGACGGCCGATAGGACCGAACCGGCAGGCCCGGTCCGCCCCCTTCGACCGTCCGAGATGCTCCCCCTGTCGAGATGCAGTGGAGTCCACGGACGTGGCGTACAGGGTGTGATCGTCTAGCGACTCGCCGGAGTGGCGGTCCGTGACGTGAAGCGACCACCGCGTGATTCTTTTCGAGAACAGGCAAGAACTCGAGGAGGAGGAGGAAACGCGATGGTCGTGCGTCCGACTGTGACCGACGCTGAGGGGTTCGGCAAGGAGCTGGTGGCGGCGAGTCCGGATCTGTTGGGTTCGATGGTGAAGGCGGTCGCGGAGGCGTTGATGAACGCCGAGGTCGACGGTGTCTGTGGCGCCGGGTACGGTCCAGTGCGTAGATGTCGGTGGTGGACAGGTCGACGTGCCCGAGAATGTCGCGAATGTAGGGCAGCGGGACGCCTGCCGACCTGGTCGCGAGCGTGTGTCGCAGCGAGTGCATGCCGTGGCGGCGTTGCTCGCTCACCGCCACATGCGCCACCCGGGCGTGCTTGACCAGGATCTGATGCAGATGGTCCCCTTCGGAGAACGGGCCGATCGGGGCGAGGTGCCGCACGAACACCTGCGGGGCATCGCAGACCGGCCGACCGTGGCGGAGGTAGTCGATCACCGCCCAGCCGACCTCCTCGAGCAGCGGTAACTGCACCCTTTGGCCGGTCTTGGCCTGCACCACACTGAGCCGGTTGCCCGGCCAGTCGACGTCGGCGAACCGCAGGAACGACCGCACCGCGCACATCTTCTGCTCGACGGTCTTGACCTGGTATCCCGCCAGCGTGGCGACGAACACGTCGAGGACCCCGGCGTCGAGACGGGACAGCCCACCGCGGGCAGCCACGAAGCCGACGAACTCCCCGGCCAACGTCACGTACGCCCGCACCGTCGAGGCGGAGCGCCCGGCGGCCCGCAGCGACGCCTGGAACCGGGCTATGGCCACGGCGCCGTCCCCGGTCAGCTTGTCGATGGACCGGGAGTAGCGGCGCAGCACCGCCCCGTGCAGCGCGTACTCGCCCAGCATCTGCGCGACCCTGAACAGATAGACATCCGTCTGCTTGAGCGTGCCCGCGCGCTCCTTGGCGAAGAAGCCGCACGCCTCGTCGACCCACGCCATCGCCACGTCCAGGGAGAACTCCCCGATGCCACGGGCCGAGAAATACCTCTCCAGGCGGCGCCAGCAGCCCCGGTACCAGACCATCGTCGAGTCCTTGTAGCCCAGACGCTGCAACTCCGCGTCCAGACTCGACACCAAAGCGGATAAAGCGACCATTACAGCCGACCTCCGATCATGCAGGCCCGGCACCATGCCGAACCGCTGATCAGAATCGTCCGCGCGTTATGCGCAGCGCTCCACCCCCGACCAAGCCCCCACCAGGCCCGACAGGTGAACGCTGCGCATAACCCAGCGCTGCGCATTAGGGGGAGCGATCTCCCCGCTGCTCCTGAACATAGCGCTACTTACCGTTACGTTTTTCGGTGGTCATCGACGTCTCCGGTGCCGCCATGGTGCTGCCGAACAGATCGGATCGAGCCAACCCGTGACGGGACAGAGAAAGACTGATCAAGGTTGCGGATCGCTTTGGCCAGCTGAGATAACACGACGGGACGGTAAATGGCATGTCGCAACATCACGGGGCTGCTCTCAGGATGTCGTCACCGCAGGGTGACCGGCGTGGTTTCGTTCCGCCGGTGCAGGTGCTCCGATAATTCTTCCGCCACCTGCTCCGGTTCGGTCAGGCAGCGCCACGCCGGCACCCGATGCACCGACGCACGGTCGCCGAGGATGTCAAGGCGCGCGAGCACCTTGCGCAGTGCGCGGCCGTCGGGGTCGCCGGCCGGGTCGTCCACGACGACGGCCGCCTCCCCGCTGGCCCCGTGCATGACCAAGTCGACAGTGTGCCCTGACAGGGGAACGTCCCGCTGCACCGTGAAGCCGGTCGCCCGAAGCGCGAGGTGCAGCCGGTCAGCGGGTCCTGGCGTGGCGTCCGGCGCCGTGGCGGCCGGATCCCGGCCGACGGCCAGGGTTCGGAGCAGGCCGCCCTGACCCGACCACCAGGACCGGTCGCCGACCACGACGAGATGTGACCGGGCGCGGGTGATGGCGACGTTCCACAGGTTCGTCTGGTGGACCAGCCAGTCCCGGGTACGGTCGCGGATGCCGTGCGCCCCGACCGGCGAAATGATCATGATGTCCCGTTCGCTGCCCTGGAACTTGTGGATGGTCGCGCACAGCAGATTGTCAGCGAGGCCGGCGCGGCGCAGGGCCGCGTCCAAACCGCGCTGATGCGCGGCGAGCGGTGTGACCACCCCGATCGAGGCGTGGGGGTATGTTTCCCGCAGGTGTGTCACCTCGGCCACGACCTGGGCGATCTCGACGTCGTTCCGGCCGGATCCGGTGGGGCCGTAGCTGAACGTTCCCGCTACGTCCCGCCACCGCACCGCCGGATCGGCCGGGGCAGCCAGCCGCGCCGGATCGGTCAGTACGGTGAGCCGGCCCTGATACACCTCGCGGTTCGGGACATCAACGATGTCCGGGTGGCACCGGTAGTGCTCGTCGAGCAGATGGATCGCCCCGGCCGTTGCGGCGAACGCGTCATAGGCCGAGTGGCGTGAGTACACCAGCCGGTGGCTGGTGAGCCAGGCGCGACCCAGGCCGGCTTTCGCCTGTTCGACGATGTCGTCGGTCTCGGGCAGGTCGACGACCGGCGGGAGCTGGCGCGGGTCGCCGATGATCAGTGCGCGCTTGGCGCGGTAGAGCATGGGCAGGATCGCCGGCACGGTGCACTGCGCGGCCTCGTCGATCACCACCAGGTCGTACATCGCGGGGTTTCTGCGCAACCGCCGCGCGGACAGTGCGGTGACCCCCCAGCCGGGCAGCACTCGCAGCAACTCGGGGAAGTATGCCCAGCTGTCCGACTGCGGCTTGGCCATCTCGTCGGCCCGTTCCTGGAGGAGCCGCGCGCCCGTAGCCACGCGGCGGGCGATCTGCGCGCGCAGCAGCTCGCTGCTGCGCGCGGGCCGCTCGCTGCCGACCAGCTGGACCAGCCGCCGCCAGGTTGTCTCGGTGTCGGGCAGTTCGGCGAGGCGCTGCCGGCGTTCCCGCCAGCGCAGCTCGACGACGGCCTGCTCAGCGAGCGACTCGATGGCGTCACGGTCAGCGACGCCACAGGGCCGCAGCTGCCGCCGGTACCACCAGCCGAACCACCGGCTGGCCAGCGCCCGATCGGTCAGGTGGACGAGCCGCATCAGGGCCGCGTCGTCGTCCGGTAGAGCGACCGCGCCGGCCGGGTCGGAGCGGCGCTCGGCTGCCAGGTCGGCCAGGTCTCGTTCGAGCAGGCGCCGCTCGTCCAGAGCTCGTCGCAAGTCGCCTGCCTCGTCGGCCAGCAGCCGCAGATCATGCAGTGGCGTACGGTCGTCCGGTGCCGCACGGTGCTCGACCGGTGGATAAGCCGTGAGTACGTCGGAGAGGTGTTTCGGTTCCTGTGACCGGTGTTCCTTGTTGCCGGTGCGCACCAGCAGGCCGGGGCCGATCAGCTCGCTGACCCGGTCAACCACCGAGTCGACAGCCTGGTTGCTGGTGGAGCCGATCAGCACGCTCTGCCCTGTGGCCGTGGCGGTGGCCAGCAGCGCGGTGACCAGCTGGCTCTTACCGGTGCCCGGTGGTCCCTGCGCGACCGTCAGCGTCTGCGACATGGCCGCCTGGATGATCTCTTCCTGCGCCTCGTTGACCGGGCTCAACGCCACTGGAACAACCGACGTTGGCGTTGATTCCGGCGGGCGCACCGCCAACGCTCCCAACGCGGTCCGCTCTATGAGCTTCGGATTTTTGGTCATACCCTGTAGATCGTCGACGAGCTGCCGCTGCGGGGAATCGGCCGCGTCAACGGTGTAGAGCAGGGCGGCGTTCTGCACTCCGTCGAGCGGCGCGGACCGAACCGTGTCGGACAGCGCTGCCGGGTCGAGATCGACCACCGGGGTTAGGTCGAAGGTTTTCATCAGCAGGTCGACGGTAGCGGCAAGGGCGGCACGATCGCCGGGTACGAAGACCTGCTCGACACGTTGCAGCAGTTCGTCAGCCTCCACCTCGGAGAGTTGCCGCAGGTCGATCAGTGCTGGGCTGGGCCGGGGCGGGAAGGAGGCGTGGAGGACGTCGTCCGTGCCAACGGTCACGTCGCAGACCAGCAGTGGGGCCAGCCGCACCGGCTTCCGCCTACCGGGCCGGACGGCGACGATCGGATAGCCGTACTGCAGCTCCTTCCCTTCGCTGCGGGCCCGCGCGGTCAGCACGGACGCCCGGCCCCGTAGCTGGACCGGTGCGGTGGCCGTAAAGATAGCCTCGGAGCCGCGCGGGGCCGTGATGTACGTACTGGCCTGCTGGGGGTCGATGAAGGACTGCAGGACGGTCGACCGCCGCATGCAGTTGATGTAGTACGTGAACAGGCGACGCCACTGGTCGGCGTCGAACGGCGCGTCGTCGGCAGGGGACGCCATGGTGGTCGCGGCCTGCCGGGCGGCGGCCTCGGAGCCCGACACCGCGACCAGTCGGATCGGCTCGGTGACACCCTCGCTCGACTCGACCGGGGTGTGCTGCCGACGCCGGGCCATCTCGGTCAGGGCGTACCGGGAAAGATCGTTCGTGGTGATCCAGCCGTCGTCCGCCGTCCCCTCGGCCGCGCCGCGCAGACCGTCGAGGAGTACCTCGGTGAAGACCGACGGCCGGTCCGAGCCCTGCGCCTTCGACGCCTTCATGTGTGTGCTGGAACTCAGAATGAAGGTGCCGCGCTCGCGCTTGCCGCGGCGCGGTTCTTCGCGTAACCCACCGCGGAAGCGGTGCCGCGCCGTGAACGCGCCAGAAAAACAGCAATCGAGCAGGACCACCTTCTGGCTGGCCTTGGTGCTATTGAGCAGATGCCGCAGGGTGCCGTCAGTGTCGAAGGCGGTCGTGTGCAGCTGACCGGCGATGGTGTCCGCCGCGGCCAGAAACAACGATTGCTGGTCGTCGTGCAGCACGCCGTGGCCGGAGTAATAGAGCAACGCCAGGTCACCGTTACGGCGTGCCCCGTAGAAATCCTCGACAATCTGGCGCAGGTGCATGGCCGGGAGGTCCAGTTCATCACGTACGGTGTCGAACTCGCCGCTGCCATCCAGCAACGCTTTGAACTGCGCCACGTCCGAGCGTACCGATGGAAGCGGCTGGAGCTGGCGGTCGGCATGGCAGGTGACCGTGCCCAGCAACAGCGCGTGCCGGCCCATCAGCGGCGAGCCCCTTCGATTGCGGTCTGCACCGTCCTGATCAGTTCGGCGGTCTCGCCGGGATTGGCCCGGTCGATGGTCAGCTCGATGTCACCGACCCGCAGGTGGACGCGGCGGCCGGTGTTGCGCTGCAGGAACGCCACGACCACGTCGACCAGAGCCTGCACGTAGCCGGGGTCGACGCCTGCCAGCACGATCACCGCACCCAGCACCAACTCGGCGACGCCCTTGCTGTCCGGGCCGGAGGCCGGCCGCGGAATGCGCTCCACCTCGCCGACCTCGCGGAAGTCGTCCGCCAGCTCCTCTGTCAGCTGGTCGAGGACGAACTCGTCGTCATCGGCCAGCAGCGTGAAATCGATCTGGACGCGGACGTACGACACTCAGCCTCCCCTGTCATCGGTGGTGAATAGGATACGGAACGTGCAATGTGTGGAGGTGTGTCTGTCGGCTATCGGATGACGGCCTGGCCAAGGCCATCGGCGATAGCTGAGAGATATCTGCTCTACAGCCGACCGATGGCGGACCGGGCCTCGCACGTCGGCCCCGGTGACGGCTGCTTGATGCGGCTGGCCTCTTCGCCGTTCCCGCCGGTGTACGACACCTCAGCTGTTGACCTACGTGTGGCTGCTCACCGGTGCCAGCCACCTGCCGAGCCGGCCCGCTGTGGACGCGGTTCCGCTGGGGATGTCTGAAAGGGTCGCCTGGCAAACGTCTGCCAGCATCATCAGCCGCCCAACCCGGATGCGGAAGCATGCTGCCCCCGACGACCCGGACCCCACCTGCTAGAGCAGCGTCGCCCAGAACACGTCCAGTGGGCCGAGATATCGGATATGTACGATATTCTTGATCAGTTACGGAGTTGTCGATTGCCGTCCGGCGGGGGTAGCGAATGGACTGCGACGACAGTTGATCGGGACGGGAGAAGCGGGTGATGCGGGATCTATCGATGGCGATTGCCGGTTGTTTCTACCGCATGCACCGCAGGCCGGCTAACTCCCGGCGCAGGTTGGCACGAGCCATCGGCTCCCAGTGACGGGATGCCCACGGCGTGGCATAGACGCGGTGTTCGAGCAACGCACATAGCACGGCCGCCCGGCCGGAGACCCAGCGCTCGTGGGAGACCCAGGCATATTCCCGCCGCACCCTGCGGGCGTAGACGTCGTACGCGGGCGCCGGACGGGCCAGTACCCGCAGGTCCGCGTCGTTGACCACGGCTTCGTCCGGTCCGGCGGACAGGTGTGTCGCGGTCGCCCGCACCAGCCGGTCAACGTCGGCGGCCACCGACCGTGAGCAACCCAGGGCGGTCAGCGTGGCAATCGCCAGTTCTCCGGATCGGGCCTCGTTGTCGTTCGTCTGCGTGTCGTAGACCGCGTCGTGGAAGAAGACCGCGAGTTTGCAGGCCGAAACCGCTGACATCGGGTCGGTCTGCTCGCCCGGCCGGTCCCGACCGCCTTCCCGATCACAATCATGATCCCGGTGCCGGTCCCAGTCGGCTGTGACGAGCAGCCGCACCGCGGCCAACGTCTCGCTCACATGACGGAACGTGTGGTAGAAGCGGCCGGGTTCGCAGTAGCGGGAGGCAAGGTCTTCAAATACGGACGCCCGCTGGGCGGCATCCGCCCGTGCGCCCGCCGACAGCAGGGCGGCGTCGAACGACCGCGCCAGCGACGACAGCACCACCGTGTCCACACGCCCTCCCCGAGGATCACGAGCGCAACCCGCGATGCTTCAGCGACCGTGACTCACCGTGCCCGTGGACGGGCCTCGGCTTGACCATCGGCACGTTCCCGCCTCTACGCCCCGGAAATAATCAAGTCAACCAACAAAAGATTGCAAAAATAACATTAGTACAACATCGACACAGCATCGAAACCAAAACGGATCATACTGGCATCGCGGCCACAGTGTCACCCTGATCGAACATACGTGCGTCCGATACACGTCCGATAACCGCAAGGGCGTCGGCGACCACGACCGTCGACGGCACGGGTCATCCCCGATCCGATGACACCGGCGCCGAAGAACGCCGTAGCAGCCACAACAGCCGCCGCGTCCGGCGGGGGTCCTCAGGCGCCGGGCCGGCCCCAGCCACCACCACCGGGGGTGCGGATCGTGACGACCGCGCCGACCGCCAGATCCAGACTCGCCTTGGGCGCCAGTCGTACGCCGTCCACCTCGTTGCGGCCCACAGCACCCGGCCCACCACCGGCAGCGCCCTGCGGAGCGTGCCGACGGCGATCGGTGAGTACCGACAGGGTCGCGGCCTCCAAGACCCGGATCGACCGCACCACCCCCGCGCCGCCAGAATGCCGACCGGCCCCGGACGTGGTCGCGTCGAGTTCGTAGCGTTCGACCCGCATCGGGTACTCCAGTTCCAGCGCCTCGATCGGGGTGTTCAGGGTGTTGGTCATACCTACGTGCACGCCGGACGGCCCCGGCCCACGCGAGGACGCGCCCTGGCCGCCGGCGAGCGTTTCGTAGTATGTCCACCCACGGCCGCCAATGATCAGATTGTTCATCGTGCCCTGTCCCTGGGCTGGCAGGACCGGGTCGGCGCCAGCCGCGACGGCTTGGGACAACGCGGCCAGCACCGTGTCGGCGATCCGCTGGGACGTCTCGACGTTCCCGGCGACCACGGCTGACGGCCGGCGTGCGTCCACCAGCGACCCCGGCTGCGTCACCACCTCCAACGGGGCGTAGGTACCGTCGTTCGCCGGGACGTCGTCGGGCAGCAGCACCCGCAACGCGAAGCAGCAGGCCGACCGGGTGACGGCCCGCGGGCAGTTCACGTTGCCGGGCACCGCCGGCGACGTGCCCGCGAAGTCGACTGTCAGCGCGTCGCCGTCGATCGTCACCGTCACCCGGATCGGGACGTCGTCGTCGCTCACGCCGTCGCCCTCGACCTCGCCGGCGGCGGTGTAACGGCCGTCCGGCAGCCCCGCGATCATCGCCCGGGACCGCCGCTCGCCATAGGCCAGCACCTCGGTGAACGCCTCCAGCACGATGGCCAGACCCCGGCGCTCGATCAGTTCGGCCAGCCGGGTGCCGGCCAGCCGGTTCGCCGCGACCTGGGCACGCAGGTCGCCGCGGCGTAGCTCCGGGGTCCGGGAGTTCGCGCAGATCAGTTCGAGGATGTCGTCGCGCCATTCACCGCCGGTGACCAGCCGCACCGGCGGGATGATGAGCCCTTCGGCGTAGATCTCCCGTGAGTCGGCCGGCATCGACCCGGGGCGCATGCCACCCATGTCCGAGTGGTGTGCTCGGGTCGCGGCAAAGGCGATGATCTCACCGTCCGCTGCCAGCGGTGACACGAGTGTGACGTCGGGCAGGTGGTTCCCGCCGGCGAACGGATCGTTTAGCACCCACACCTCCCCGGGCAGGGCACCGCGTGCGGTCACCGCCCGCACCGACTCGTACATGGCGCCGAGGTGCACGGGGACGTGTGCGGCCTGAGCGACCATCCGGCCGGCCCGGTCGAAAAGGGCGGCCGAGCAGTCGCGGCGTTCCTTGATGTTGGACGAGTAGGCACTGCGGACCAGCAGCGTCCCCATCTCCTCGGCGATCCCGGCGAGTCCGCTCGCCAGCACCGACAGCGTCACCGGGTCCATCCGGTCATCCTCTCCCGTTCTCTCACCAGCTGTCACGAATCGGCTGGTCGTACCGACGGTCCACCCGGCACCGACCCACGTGACCACGACCCGCCGACCGGTATGCATGATATTCGCCAGTAGTCGGTAAAATAGCCGACAAAATATTGTTCTTCGCCCGAATCCGTGCAACCGACGGGCACCAAAAAGTCATGGTTTTCTGTTCCGATGACGAGTACAAGGATTTCCCGTGGACGTGTCCCCCGACTGGAACAGGCGCTGGTACGGTCGGGCATCATCCCGGTCAGTGCTCGGCCGTCACCGAGCGGCAAGGAACAGGAACAGCGTTTCGTTGACCGCATCAGGAACCCGGACGATACGACTTTCGGCGCAGGGGGAACACGCCTGCATGCGTCCGCCCGTGGACACCCGGACCCGGCTACCCGGTCACCGCGCTGTCAACTGAGGCGGGGCGGGTCGACCGATACCAGGATGGGGCCCGATACCTGGATGGGGGATGACCGGTACAGCGCCGGCCCGGAGGCCGACGGACGGCACGGCATGCGGTGGGGAATTCTCGGTAGCCGGAGGTGAGTATGCGCAAGTTCGTCATCATGGGCGTGCAGGGCAGCGGGAAGGGCACGCAGGCGAAAATGCTCGCCGACGACCTCGATCTCGTCCATATCAGCGTGGGTGACATCTTCCGCTGGAACGTGCAGAGTCATACCAAACTGGGCGCCCAGGTCAAACGCATCGTTGCCAGCGGTCACCTGGTCGGCGACGACCTGGTCGAGTCGGTGGTCCGTGATCGGCTTGCCAGCCACGACTGGAACTACGGCTTCATCATCGACGGTTTCCCCCGTAACGCCAGGCAGGCCGAGTTCTTCCTGGAGAGCTACGACATCGACGGAGTGATATATCTGGATCTGCCGGACGAGGAGGTCTACCGGAGGGTGCTGGCAAGACGCCTGTGCTCACGATGCGGGCTGGACTACAACCTCATCGCCAGTCGCCCCCGGGTGGAGGACACCTGCGATGTCTGCGGCGGTCAGCTGCTGACCCGTTCGGACGACAATCCCGAAGCGCTCGAAGTCCGCCTCCGCGAATATCATGACAAGACCAGGCCGGTGATGGAAATCTTCCAACGCAAGGAGTACGTGGCGGTCATCGACGCCCGGCATCCGGCCGCCGACGTCCAGGCCGAGATCCGCGAGCACTTCGACCTGCCCAAGCTGTCCTAGATCGGAGGCCCCGGGGACGCTCACCGGCCAGCAGAAATTCGATCATGTTTTTCCTTGCACGGCCATGAGGTCCCGGAGATGTCGGCAAGACCGAGGGCCCAGGGCCGAGAGGGTCAAGGGGGTCAAGGGCCGCGAAGCTGTGCCGGCGCGGAGGGTGTGTGGCGGATCCCGCTGTCGCGGTGCGCCACGACGTCCGTCCCGACATCGTGGCGCACGGGATACGGTACGGCCGGTGGGTCATGTCGGATTCAGGCGCCTCCCGACCTACCCGACCGAGAGGCACGCATGGCATCTCGGCGTATTTGTTATATGACGTTATGTAGTCCCTCGAGAGGAGAAAAATCCGCGATGAGCAACGAGCAGCTCGTCCGGCCCGCACCGGTCAGCGGATTCCCCGAGTGGCTGCCCGAGATCCGGCTGGTCGAGCTGCACTGGCTCGACGAGATCCGCCGGGCGTTCGAACGCTACGGCTTCTGCTCGATCGAGACCCCGTCCGTCGAGGCTCTCGACGTGCTGCTCGCGAAGGGAGAGACCTCGCAGGAGGTCTATACCCTGCGCCGGCTGCAGGCCGAGGCGTCCGACGACGGCGACGCCCGGCTCGGCCTGCACTTCGACCTCACCGTGCCGTTCGCCCGGTACGTCGCACAGCACTTCAACGACCTGGCCTTCCCGTTCAAGCGCTATCAGGTGCAGCGGGTCTGGCGCGGTGAACGCCCCCAGGAAGGTCGCTACCGCGAGTTCACCCAGTGCGACATCGATGTCATCAACATCGACCGCGTCCCCCTGTACTTCGACGCCGAACTCCCCCGGGTCATTCACGAAATCCTCACCGGCCTTGGCATCCCCGCATGGTCGATCAATATCAACAACCGGAAGGTGCTGCAGGGCTTCTACACCGGGCTCGGCATCGACGACCCGCTCGGCGTCATCCGGATCGTGGACAAAATAGACAAGGTGGGCACGGCCGGTGTCGAGAAACTGCTCGCCACCACGCTCAGGCTCACACCCGAACAGATCAGAGCCTGCCTGGACCTCGCCCACATCCGTGGAAGCGACGCCGGTGTCGCCGATGACACCCGCCGTCTCGGCGTCACCTCCGACCTGCTGAACGAGGGTCTGGACGAACTGTCGTTCGTTCTGGACGAACTCTCCGACCTACCCGCCGGCAGCGTCGTGGCGGATCTGTCCATCGCCCGCGGCCTGGACTACTACACCGGCACCGTCTACGAGGGAAAGTTCGTCGACTGGCCGGACTACGGCAGCATCTGCTCGGGCGGCCGTTACGCCGACCTCGCCGGGTCGTTCATCCGCCGCCATCTCCCCGGCGTCGGAATATCCATCGGGCTCACCCGGATCTTCGCCAAGCTCGTGGCGGAAGGACGCCTGGAAACCGCCGCCAGCTGCCCCAGTGACGTCCTGGTGGTGCTCCCCAGCGACGTCCGGCGGGCCGAGGCGAGGGCCACGGCCGCACACCTGCGTAGCCGTGGCTACAACGTCGAGGTCTACCACGAGGCCGACAAGCTGGGAAAACAGATCCGTTACGCTTCGCGCAAGGGAATTCCGTTCGTCTGGTTCCCGCCGTTCGAGGACGGCAAGCCGCACGAGGTCAAGAACATGGCCAGCGGCGAGCAGGTCACCGCCGACCCGCAAACCTGGCACCGCCCCTGACAAAGGCACCGCCCCTGACAAAGGTCCGGGCAGACAGCGTCAGGAAGAAACGATGAATGCCCGGATCTCCTTCTTGAGCTGTTCGAGTTCGTCGACGAGCACGGTGTCCCAGGTGTCAGGCAGTCCCGTGCCGTCGACTGTCACGTGACGGCTGAGGCCGGCGCGCAGACCCCGCAGGCAGTCACGTAGATCCTTCGCGGACGGGAGAACGGGAGTCACCCTCACCCGTACGGCCTTTTCCTTACCGTGCGCAGCCGGGCTGGCGTTGCGGTAACCCGCGAGCCTGGTGGCCGCGGGGACGTGCTGCGACTTTTTCGGATCACACAAGGTGTACCACCCGTGATCACCGCGCTTGCCCAGCGTCCCTTCGCAGAGGACCGCGGCGCGCACCGCGCAACCCCACGGATCGTTGGCGGCGAGCGTCTCCACCAGCCGTAGCCGGGCCCGCAGCAGGAGCAGCGGCGCGTGCTCGTGGTCGAAAAGCCCGATGGATTCCAGCCAGTCCCGGTCGGTTCCGCTTCCCGCACCGGCACGAGCCGGTTGCGCCCCGCGCGCCGGAACGAGCGAAAGCCTTCTCGCCCGGTCCGCGAGCGGACACAGCCGGGGCGACCCCCGGTCGAGCAGTGCCGCCGCGGTACTGACGTCCAGGTACTCAAGCGCGGAAACCGCGACCTCGGCGAGCTCGGCGTCACCGGCGACATGATTGAGAACCGCGTCCCGGTCGACGTCCACAATCGTGTCGTCCAGGGCCGCCACGGAGTTCCGCATCGCCTGCCGCAGCTCCACCAGGCGGACCGGACAGGCAGCCCATAGCGCCCATTTCATGCCGGCCAGCAGAAGCGCAAGACCCTGCGGCTTCGGCCCCGGGCCCACGGCGATGCGGACCTCACCGACCGTGTCGAGATCGCCTTCGGTATCGAGTTCGCCCCAGACGTCCGATCGGATGCCGCCGAGATCGTCGAAATCGGTGCCGCATTCCAGCAAAACCCGGCAGTCGACGTCCTGAGCCCGGGCCTTGGCCTCCCACAGCCGGCCAACAGGTTCGGTCCTGTCGGAGACGACGATCCGGATCACCGGTTCGACGTCGTCCCGCCGCGCCTGGTCGATGAGCGCGTCCAGGCGCGGCGCCGGTGGATCGTCACCCTCGACCGGGTCCGTACCCATCGCGACGAGGATCAGCGCCCGCCGGTCACCGAGATAGGGCCACCGCGCATAGCCGAGCTCCTCGACCTCCTCATCGACGAGGGGCAGATCACGCCGACGCTTCAGGAACCGGCGAATGGCCCGGGTGCCCGCGCCATCGGGCGCCTTGCCGTGCGCAAGGTCGTTGGCCGCGTGCTCAGCCTTCGCGATCTGTGGATCGACCAGCACGGTGAGCGCGGCGGCGGGGAACCCTCCCCTGCGCCGCTCCTTCAGCAGCCTGTCGACCTCCGCGGGCGTCCATCGCCTGGGCTGCACGAAACGTCTGTTGACCAGATCGTCCAGGCTTGCGCGCAGTCCGGCGTCCGTGGTCCTGGCATTGTCCCGAGCTGCGAGATCTCGCACGTGGGCTTCCAGCCACGAGCGGAACAGAAAACCATCGACCGCCTCGCACCGCTCGATCCGTTCGAGGAGCACCCGGGCCAGGTCCGACGCTGCGCCGCCTACGGTCTCGGTCGCGAGTACCTGCCGGTCCAGGCGGCTCTGCCAGAACTTCTCGTTGTCGGAATCACGCCTGACCATCGGTGAATAGAACCGGTGCCGCACGAGCCACCGGTCGGCGTTCTCGGTGGGTAGCTGTTGGCTGAGCCGGATCCGTTCCGCGCCACCGCCGGTAAGAGGAACGATAAGCTGCGGTTTCGTACCGGCTTCGAGCGCGCCGACCACAAGCCCGATCAGGCCGTTGGTCGCACCTCCCCCGAAGGGGATGTCGACCGCGGGTGCCGTGTCACCCGGGTACATCGCCATCAACCGGTCGCGAACTGCCGCGCGGACCCCGCGGATGTGGGGGGCGCCCACCTCCAGCAGCTCGACGGCACCCGGTTCGAAGCTGACGCCGTACAGGCCGTCGCCTTCCAGCCGCTGTTTGAGCACCGCACCGAGGGGATGGGTGAAATCCCCGTCCGAAACCGGACCGGCCTGTGCTCTGGTGACAACGAGAACGACCCGGTCGTACCGCGGCGCGCCCGGGCCGAACGCCACCGCAAGGGGCACCTCCCATCGCGGATCCGCACTGGTCGTGAGCAGACGGGCGGCCTGTGCCGGATCGGCGCTCTCCAGCTCGGCACATTTCTCGGTAAACGCCCGACCGGAGCGTGTGCCGAGATCCGCGGCTCCGAGCATGCGGACAAGAACGTGACCGGTATCCGTGCACGGCTGGTCGCTGGTGGCCATCGCGTATCACCCTCCGCGGTTGTTGGTCGGTGCCCATGCGCTTCTGACGGACGACCCGACCGGCCGTGGATGTCGTTCCCCGGCAAGGATGACGTCAGAGCGGCTCGTGGCCGCCGGTCGGGTGGCGCTCACGATGTTGCCGGCATCCGTCAGGGGTGGTGTCGGCGGCCGCCACCGGGGCGGCGCCTGATCGGAGGGCAGCAGACCGATGAACAGCGGCACGACCAGCGGCACGCACCATCAGTTCGGCGAGTCGGTCGCCACGATCGGTGCGCTGCGGGTGGTCGTCACGCCAGGCCGCGTCGTGGACCTGGACGAGCTGCCGACATACAGCATCGCGCTGGACGGAATGGTGCAGGGGCCGCGGCTCGATCTCGAGGGCCGGCGCCTCAGCTTCGACCATCACGGCGACTGCGTACGGCTGGTCACGTCGGCGACGTGCCGGCAGGTACTCGACGCGCTGCTGCTCGGCCTCGACCCGGTGCCCTACACCGTCTACGTCAACGACATAGACGGTGACACCGCGCTGGCGGTCGCGTTGTTGGCGCATCCCGAATGGGTGGCGCCCGGATCCGCGCACGCGCCCCGCACCCGGGCGCTGGTGGAGACGGTCGGCGCACGGGACGCGCACGGGCCCGCCTACCCGGTCGCGGACCCGGCGCTGCTCGCCGAGTTCGCCGCGAGCGTCCCGCTGCCGCGTCGACTCCTCTCGACACACGATCCGGCACGGATACTCGCCTGCTGTGTGTCGGCAATCGCCGAAATGATCATTCGAATACCCGAGGCGAGCCAGGAGCAGGCCGTACCAGCCCGTAGGAGGGCAACCTTCACCATCACGCACACAGGCACGGGCTGGGTGATGGCCACGAACGACGGCGACGGATTCGAGCCGATCTACGCGGCCGGGCATACCCGCGCGGTGCTCTGGCGGCGGCTTCCCGACGCCTCCATCGCCTATACGGTCGGGCGGCGCAGCGACCTCGTCGACCGCTTCCCGGTCGGCCCGCCGAGCGAGCCCCGGACGATCCTCGCCGCGCTCGGGGCCCGTGAACCCGGCTGGGGTGGTAGCACGTCCGTCGGTGGCGCGCCCCGGCATCCGGATGGTTCCCGCAGCGCCCTGACTCCCGACGAGGTCTTCGCGGTCGTCGAGGCGGTCGTCGAGGCGGCTGGCGGGGCGCGCCACCGACGGACGTGCTACCACCCCAGC
>NZ_CAAAFR010000187.1:0-2941 GCF_900634745.1 Protofrankia symbiont of Coriaria ruscifolia | reverse complement strand
GCTGGCGGGGCGGCTGGCGGGGACTCCGCCACGCAGGCGGGCGTCGTCCGTCAGACGTAGATGCGGGGGGGGACCGTCGGTCCCGATCCTTTCCGATGACGGGACCGACGGTTACTGCCCGCGAGAGACGTGGGAACGGCAACGGGCGGCCGTTATCGCTGGTAACAGAGTCACAGAGGTAACAGGAGCAACGGGCGGAGCACACGGAAGGACCACCAGATGGGCGTCACCTGTCACGTCGTCCTTATCGAGACGTCGGGAAACCAGAATTTCATCTTCAACACCACCAAACGGCGGGAGAACGTCGGCGCATCCGAGCTCGTCCACCGGCTCGAACAATGGGTGCGTGACGCGCTCAAGGACGAGTTCACCGGGTTCAGCTCGTCCTGGCGGATCGCCGGCAACCGCAGCGCGCAGCTTCTGGTGGCCGCGGCCGGCAGCGCGAAGGTGGTCGTCCGGGATCCGGAAAAGGGAAGAGCCCTGGTCGGCAACGTGACGGCGCGGGCGCTGCGAGAGGCCCCCGGCCTGGACGTATGCGGCGTCGTCGGCGAGTCGTTCGACTGGGACGACGCTAACCAGGAAGACGACGCCCACCATGAAGACGACACCCACCAGGAAGCGGGAGAACCTCCGGTCAGCATGCTTGCCAGGCGATGCCGCGACGTTCATGAGGCGCTGCCACGGGTCAGGAGCGACCGGCCCGGCCCGATGAGCCGCTTCCCGCGCATCCCGATCGTGGACGAGTGCGCGGCCAGCGGCCTGCCCGCCCACGACGTGATCACGGAAGGCCAGGGCCCGCGATCACGTCAGCCCCGGGCACGCCCGAGCCTGGCCAAGCGGGCTGCTCGGGACAACGGGTTCCACCGGCTCGCGCATAATGCCGAAATCTCGAAGTCAGCGCTGGAGAAGATCGCCGACCATCTGGAGGAGAAACCCGACTGGGTCGCCGTGATCCACGCTGACGGCAACAGCCTCGGCCAACTGTTCACCGAGCTCGGCAACGCGACCGGCGACCGGCCCGACGACACCGACGCACCCAGCGACCGCTACGCCGAGGCCCTCGGACCGTTCTCGAAAGCCGTCGACGCATGCACCGTCAGAGCGTTCCGCGAAGCGCTGGAACACTGCCGGCGGGTACTCCCCCGCAATCATGACGTGGAGGGCGCCGTACCGGTGCTCCCGCTGGTACTCGGCGGCGACGACCTCACGGTGATCTGTGCCGGTTCGGTCTCCCTGGCCTTCGCCGAGGCATATCTCATCGCCTTCGAGGAGGCCACCGGCTCCGACCCGGTCATCCGGAAGCACGCGCCGGACGGGCTCACCGCGTGCGCCGGGGTGGCCGTCGTCAAGCCGCATTTTCCGTTCTCCGCCGCCTACGACCTGGCCGAGGAGCTGACGCAGGAGGCGAAGAAGACGGTCAAGCAGTATTCGGTGGGTCGGGAGCCGTCCGCGGCGCCGGACGCGCCAGGGGAACCGGAGCAAGCCCGGCCTCGGACACGGCCACGGCCACGGGCGTCCGCGTTCTCGTTCCACGTCCTGTATGACAGCGGTGGCAGCGATCCCGGCCATCTGCGTGACCGGATGAAGGTCGCGGTCGGCGCCGCCGACCTCGAGGCCGGACGCGACCCCGGGAAACGACCGAAGCTGCGTGCGCTGCTGTACGCACAGCCCTACGTGGTCACCCGTGACATGCGTGAGCCGTGGACCGTGGGACGTCACTGGGACGACCTCGCCCGGCGCGTGGCGGCGCTCACCGCCACCTTCGACTCGACCGACGGAACCGACGAGGCGGGCGAGCGCAAGCTGCCGACCAGCCAGATGCACGACCTGCGGGAGGCACTGTTCTCCGGACGGGACGCCGCCGACGGCCGGTTCCGCCAGATGCTGGCGCGTTACCACGACCGGGGGCTCGACCTCTTCGTCGGCTCCGGTACCGAGAACAGAGCCGGCACCGGCGAGATCCCGACCGGGAACAACGTGTCGCTGTTCTGGCGGATCAGCGATCGGGGTCTGGTCGACGGGCAGCCAGGCCAGGTCACCGAACCACCGGTCACCGGGCTGCTCGACGCGATGAACGCGCTCCACCTCATAGGTGACCTCGCCGACCGGCACAACCTCTCCGACCGGCACAACCATGCGGCAAAGGCGGGCAACGAGAGAACGACGACGGGGGCATCGGGATGACAAGCCCGAACGGCACGATCAGAAGCACGACAGGGACGCCGGACGCCCCGGCGAGCCACCTCGTCCTCGCGCTGACCCTGCACATGGACAGCGACTGGCACTGCGGCACCGGTCTGGGCATCCCCGGTGGGATCGACAAACTGGTCAACACCGACCATGACGGCCTGCCGTTCGTGCCCGGCAAGACCCTGACCGGGGTGTGGCGGGACGCCTGTGAGCTTGCCGCCGCCGCGCTCGACGGCTCGACCAGCTCCACGGGACCGGCCGGGGGATGGCACGCCTGGGTCGAGTTCCTTTTCGGCAGCCAGCCGGTTCTGTCCGCCGCGGGCTCGCCCACGGGGGACAAGCCGCGCCCGGCGGCCCTGTCGGTGCGCCCGGCGCGGTATCCGGCCGCCCTCGCCGCGGCTCTGCGGTCGGACGAACAGCGCAGGCTGCGTGACGCGACCACGTTCGTCCGCCCCGGGGTGAAGATCGACCCGAGCACGGGGCGGGCGGCGGACAAGTTCCTCCGCTTCGAGCAGATGGCGCGTTGCGGCGTCCAACTGACCGCGAGCGCAACGCTCGCTGACTGGTCGGCTCCCCACCCGGGTGGGGAGGACCCGGGCGGGGAGAACCCGGATGACGATGGCCTGGATGACGATGGCCGCCGGGCAGCCGCCGCGCTGCTTCTGCTCGGCGCACGCCTGGTGGAGTCCATCGGTGGCAAGCGTCGGCGAGGCGCAGGTCGGTGCCGCCTCGAAGTCACCCAGGTCGAACC
>NZ_CAAAFR010000186.1:0-11233 GCF_900634745.1 Protofrankia symbiont of Coriaria ruscifolia | reverse complement strand
GCCCGGGCGCGGGCCGCGGCACCGACGCAGCCGACGCTGCCGACGCTGCCGACGCTGCCGACGCTCGACAGCGTTGCCGAATGGCTGCGGGCACGCGACGGGGTCGCTCCGCCCGTCCCCCGCCCGTTCGAGAGAACGACGATCTCGCGCAGTCCCGACCGTCCCGGCAGCCCCGGCTGGGAGGTCATCACGTTACGGATGCACCTCGAGACGCCGCTGATCGTGCAGGAACGCACCATCGGCAACGCCGTACGGTCGCTGGACTTCGTACCCGGGTCGATACTGCTGCCCGCGGTCCTACGGCGACTGGCCGAGGTCGACGGGTGGGATCCCGACTCGCTCGCCCGTGCCGGTCATCTCGTCGTGACCAACGCGACCGTCGATGTGGACGGCGAGCGAGGCCGGCCGCTGCCCCGGACCTGGTTCCACGCGAAAGATGACGAGGAGCGGACCGCGGCGGTCAACCGGCTGGTCGAGGTGCCCCGGGAACCGGGCGCCGCGGCCAGACCGTACAAGAACACCTATGTCGGCGCGTCACCTCCGCCCCCGGGGCCCGCGCCGGACGACTCGAACCCGCTCGCAATCACCATCCGCGAAAGTCATCTGACGATCCACACCCACAACGTCATCGACGACAAGCGGCAGAGACCAACCTCGGACGTGGTCGGCCTCTACACCTACGAGGCGATTGCCGCGAGGTCGGTGCTGCGGGCGGAGGTCCGCGTACGCGCCGGGCTGCTACCCGATGGCGCCGACACCGCGCTTGCCGGCACGTGGGCAGTCGGGCGGTCCGCCAAGGACGACTACGGGCAGGTCACCGTGACCGTCGAGGGCTCTCCGGCACCGTGGGCGGCGCCGGATGCGGAGGCCTCCGGAGCGGACACCGAACAGACGATCACCGTATGGCTGCTGTCGGACGTCCTGCTCCGGGACAAGCGGCTGCGCCCGTCGACCGACCTCCGCGAGTTCGCCGGCCAGCTCGGCGCCAGGCTGGGGGTGGCCCTCGCCCTCCGGGAAGCCCGTATCCCTGGGCCTCTGGAGGGCCAAAGGCTGCGCGATCATGTTCTTTCCGCGCAGCCGGAGGCCCATATCCCCGGACAACTGACGGACCGGGTGACGGCGACCCGGCGGGTCGAGTCGTGGCAGCGGGGCTGGTGCCTTCCCCGCCCGACCCTGCTGGGGCTTGCCGCGGGCAGCGTCCTGACCTTCACCGCGAGCGGACGCCCGTCGCGCGAGAACCTGGGCCAGGTGCTGGCCGCCGGCATCGGCGAACGCACCGCCGAGGGGTTCGGTCAGATCGCCGTCGACGACCCGCTGCTGCGGACACGTCCGGGCACACTGCAGAAGTACCCGCCATCGGGCGACAGGAGGCAGGCGCCGTTCGTCCCGCCGAGGGATCGGGCCGCGTACGCGACAGCGCAGGTTATCGAGCGGGAAGCGTGGCGGGCGCACATCCAGCGCGCTGCGGCGGCGGTTGCCGCAACGGCCGAGGGGCGCAAGAAGGCCCTCGGGCTCGCCCACACCGGCAAGGACGAGGTCACGCCGACCCAGCTCGGTGGACTGCGCGACGTCCTGGCCCGGCTGGGGGAGGAGGACGAGATCGGCTACTGGCTGGACCGGCTGTCCGATCGCTGGCCCCAGACGGTGTGTCAGCAGGTCAGGCGGCTCCTGACGAGCCGTGCCGAGGTCTGGAGCCTGCTGGGTCTAGGTCCGCTCGGCGACGCCGGCGGGGCTCGTGAGCTGACGGTGACCGACGGTGGCGCCGACCGGCTCCGGGCCGACACCGAGCTGTGGGCGGAAGCGGTCCGCACGCTCGTCACGAGCTGTCTGACCGCGCACCGCCGGGCGGTGGCCGGTGACGGTGACGGTCCGCCGGCCACGGAGCACGACCGGATACACGAAGGGGTGAGGGCATGACCAGGTCGAACACCGAAACCGGATCGGGATCGGGATCGGCCCCGGACGCCGGCATGCGGGCCGGGCGTCCGATGGTGCGCCGGCTGCGGGTCCGCGGCTGGCTGCGGCTGGAAACGCCGCTGCACGTCGGGGGTGTCGGCGGCGACCCGTCCGTCGACCTGGCGCTGGCCGTGGACGGGCTGTCGCGGCTGTATGTGCCGGGCACGAGCCTCGCGGGAGCGCTGCGCGCCTTCGCCGGACGGTCGATCGCCGACAGGCTGGTCCTTGACGGGATCTGGGGCAGCGTCCCGCAGAAGAACGACCGGCAGGGCAACTCGAAGCGGGACGCCGACAACGGCTCCGACAACGGCTCCAACAACGGCTCGACGAGCCGGGTCGTCGTGTATGACGGCCTGGTCACGACCGGCGCCGATCCCGGCGCCCCGCTGCCGCGGTCACGGGTCGAGGCCCGCTCGGGCATCGGCATCGACCGGGTGCTGGGAACCGTCGCCCACGGCTTTCTCTACGGGCGGGCGGTGCTCCCGCGCGGCGCCCACCTGCGCCTTGAGATCGACCTGGAGTCCCCGTACGGCGACCGGGACGCCGACCCGGCCACGGCGATGCTCGGCACGCTGCTGCTCGCGCTCGCGGGGGGCCGGGTCCGGCTCGGCGCGGCCCGGACCCGCGGTCTCGGTTCCGTCGTCCTGGCCGGCGAGCCGGAGATCGTGGAGCAACGCTTCGACAGCCTGGACGGGCTGCTCGGCTCCCTCGGCCTGCTGCCGACCGCGGCAACCGCTCCACTGACAGCGGCAGGTCTCGGCGGCGAGAACCCGGACACCGATCTACTCAGGGTGAACATCGCCTGGCGTCCCGCATCCCCGGTGATGGTGCGCTCCGGGGCGGACGGGTTCGCGATCGACGCGCTTCCGCTGACCAGCGGGATCGGTGACGACGAGGTGGCGCTCGTCCTGCCCGGAAGTTCGATCAAGGGTGTGCTGCGGTCGCACGCGGAGCGCATCGAGCGGACCGCCCGCTCACGGGACGCCGCCCATCCACTCGACGTACCGGCCGGGCCACGGCGGTCGGCACGGTTCCGGGAACAGCTCGATGATCTTGGGGCGGTGAGTGCCCTGTTCGGTTCCGCCGGCACGACCGCGGGCGGGACCGAAGCCGGCAACTCGGACGGCAACTCGGACGGCAACTCAGCCGGCGATGAAAACAGCAATGGGGACGGCGTGCGGGCACGCCGCGGCATCGGGGCGCTCGGCGCGGACGACTGCTACTCGAAGCAGGCCATCCCCCGTGGCCTCTGGCGCGCGGTGAACGGCGCCCACGTCAAGGGCCTGACCGAGGAGCCCGAAAACCGTCCGAAGCGCTCGGGGGAGAAACCCCGGGCGTATCTGCCACCGAAGGTCCGGTCCACGCTCAAGAAGCTTCACATGGACCAGGCCGACCATGTCGCCATCGACCGGTGGACGGGCGGCGCCGCGGACAAGCGCCTCTACAGCACCCTCGAACCGCACCACGTCGACTGGCAGGACCTGAGCCTGACCGTGGACCTGCGACGGCTGAGCCGGTTCGACGCCAGCCCCACGGGCTCCGATGGCGGCGAAGGCGGGAGCCTGGCACGGCCGGCGCTCGCGCTGCTGCTCCTCGTCCTCCGGGACCTGGCGGCCGGACGGATACGGCTCGGCCACGGTGTGAACCGCGGCCACGGCGACATCGCCGTGCAATCGATCAGAATCAGCGGCTTTCCGGGGATCTCCGACACTCCGCATGATCTCGACGCGCTGCTACGGGAGCCGGCGGTCGTCGCCTACACCCGGAGCTGGCAGGACTACCTCGACAAGGACCATGTAGACGGGAGCCGGGCATGACAGCCCACACCGCCACGACTCTGCGCTCCGCCGGGTCGACGGGCATCTCGCTGCCCGAGGCGATCCGCCGGGCCGACCTCGGCGACGCCGTGGCGCTGCTGGCGAGCGCGAAGAAATACACCGTGGCCCGGCTGTCCGGCGGCCGGCTGTCCGTGCCCGGCAAGGGCTCGTTCGCGGACGGGGCCGGCGTCGCAGGCACGTCCACCGAGCGGGCGTTGCCGCTGTCGACGTCGGGGCCCGATGCCGTGTTCGAGGCGCGGATCTTCAACAAGGATGCGGAGCTGCGGTGGCTGCACGAGGGTGACGGCCTTGGCACGGCCGTGGTCCTGTCGGAGTCACCGGACATCTGCCGGCCGCTCGGCGAGTTCCTCGACCCGCTGTACGCCGTCGAACAGATCGACAACAGATACCTGCTGTGGGGTCGGCCGTTGCGCTCGCACGACTCGGGCGCCTCCACCGGTCCGCTCTCTACTGGGCCGCTCTCTACTGGGCCGTTGTGGGTGCGCCTGGCCGAGGCACGGATCGGCCTTCTGGACGTGCCGGTGTCGCGGGCGCCCCGTGAGAACGAGTGCGTCTTCCTGCGGACCGTCGAGTACGTGACGACCGAGCCCGAGCACGGCAACGCCTATGTCGCCGAGGAACGGCTCGTCGAGCTGTTCCTCGCACCGCCCGAACAGTCCAAAGCCGCGGGCAGTCCACAGCCCGACCGTCTCCCGGAGGCGACCCGATGAGCAGCCGCTTCGGCGTTCTGAACTGGAAGACCACCCCGGACGGCGCCCGCAGGCTCGTCATCATCGAGGACAGCGGGGGCGAGCGGCGCTTCGACCGCCGCTTCCTCGACCCGGCGCTGGCCGCGTTGGGCGACGACGACCTGGCCGGCCGGTCCGTCGAGTTCGACTGGACGGGCGGGCGGGCCAAGCGCATCCGGGACAAGGGTGCCGCGGCGACGGCGGCGCCCGGGGCTGTCGAGACCGGGCCGGCGCCGACCGGATCAGCGCCGGCTGCCGCTTCCACCCCGCCGTCGGGGCCGCGTCCGAGCCACCCCGCGTCATCCCCACGAGCGACCCGTCAACCCCCGCGCCACATGGCGCCGGCGCGTCCGTCCCGGCACGCGGCGGGGGGCCGGCAGACGAGTACCGCCGGCGTCCCGCGGGACACGCGTTACCGCCCGCCCGAGCCGCTGAACGCGTTCATCAACCCGTACGGGTTCGTCCCTGCGCCACAACGCGACGAGCGGCACCAGACCCTCGGCGACGTGAACGACCCGGCGGACCGCCACCGCCTGCCCGGTCACGACCGGCTCCGGGAGGACCGCTGGTCGGGCACGATCGGCGTCACCCTCACGGTGGGCACGCCCCTGCTGCTCCTGGACACTCCCCGTGTCGAGCGCGACGAGAAAACCTGGCACGCCACCTATCCGGTGCTGGAACGGAAGGTGACCACGCCGGACGGTCGGAAGGAGCGCAAGCCACACCTGCCGCCGACGGCGGTGAAGGGCATGCTGCGCAGCGCCTACGAGGCGGTGACCAACTCCCGGTTCGGGGTGTTCACCGGCCATGACGGCCGGCTGGGCTACCGGATGGCGGCTGGGGAGGGGTTCAAGTCCATCCCGGCGCGGGTGATCGGCGACGGCGACACCGCCGAGATCGAACTACTGCCCGGAACGACACCCGTAGGCAGCCTGGGCCGCGGGAGCCGCCAGGGCCCACCCATGCACGCGGCCTGGCTGCCGAGCTACTGGACGTCAGCCGGCTCGAAAAACGTCCGCGCCCCCGACCAGGCCGACTTCAACATCGTGATGCCGGACGGCTCACGGCTCAGGCACGGCACGCCTGTCCGGGCGCGTATCCAGCTCGTCCAACATCATCAGTGGAACCGCCGCGAGAACAGGCACGAACCCGACTTCCAGCTCTGGTGGGTCCGCTCGCTCGCCGAGCCCGGTCAGGAACCGGGGCACGCACAGTTGCGGACGTCGAAGCAGCGGCAGGCATCATGGTACGAGCCGATCGGCCGGGAGAAGGTGGTCGACGGCTGGGTGTGCGTCACCAACCGGAACATCGACCGCAAGCACGACGAGCGGGTCTTCTTCTTCGACACCGACGACGACCTGCGGGAGACGTACCCGCTCGACAAGCGGCTGCGGGGTATCTGGTGCGACATCATCCACGGCTACGCGGCGGCACACCGCCCCGGTGAGGTCAAGCAGAAGAAACCGGATGACGACAGCAGGGACGACATCCAGAAAGGCGGCTGGAGCAGGCATCTGGAGCGCTCCGAGTCCGCGGACAGACTCACCGACGGTGACCTGATCTACGTCCGGTTGGATGCCCGCGGTGAGATCGACAGCCTGTATCCGGTGACGATCGCGCGGGAGCTGTTCAGCGTCCCGCCGAGCGTGCTGTTGCACCACTCCCTCCGGCCCGCGGACACGATCAGTGAGTTGTCCCCGGCGGACAGGGTGTTCGGCTGGGTCCGCACCGAGGACCGGGCCGTACCCGGCGGGGACGACCGTGCCGGCGCGTGGCTGGGCGGTGTGCGGGTCGGCCCGGTGGTCTGCGACCAGACATCGGACGCGCCGGCCGACAAGAAAAATCTTCCGCCGTCAGCCGGCGGGCCCGCCGTGGAGCGTTTCCAGGGCCGGGGGCTGCCGCTGGCGATCCTCGGCCAGCCCAAACCCGGTCAGGGCCGTTTCTACGTCGGCGCCGAGCGGAACGGCCATCCCGCACCGCTGCCGGCCGGTCTGCCCAAGGGGGACTGGTTCGTCTCCGCCGGGCGGATGCTGCGCGGGCGCAAGGTCTACCCGCATCATGCGGGCCTGCCCGACGGCTACTGGAAGGACCCGATAAAGGACCGCACCCAGAAGTTGGACGGCGGGCGTTACCAGGAGTACCGCCGGCCGCGAAATTCGACGGTGCCCGATGACAATCCGCGCGCGAACCCGTTGAACCGCGACGGGACGGCATTCGCCACGCTTGAGTCGGGCGGGGTGAAGGACGAGAACCGCGACGACCAGAACCGGTCGATCAACGGCTGGGTCCGGCCCGGCACGACGTTCACCTTCACCGTCGACGTCCGCAACCTCACCGCGGTCGAGCTGGGCGCGTTGCTGTGGCTGCTCGACCTGGGCGCCGGCCCGAGCAGCGACCCGGGCCGATTCCACCGGCTGGGACTGGGCAAACCGCTGGGTTTCGGCAGCGTCCGGCTCACCGTCGACCCGGCCCGGACGGACCTTCGCACGGGCGGGTCGTGGGCTGATTTCTACCGCTCGCTCACCCCGGAGGAACCCCCGTCGGACGGCTTTCCCGTGGCGGCCCGGGAAACCGTCGAAGAATTCCGGAAGGCGGTGGCTGGCGGCCAGCAGTTCGAGAAGGTCCCGCACATCAGGGCGTTCCTCGCCGCGGCCACGGGTGATCCGTCCACGCCCGTGCACTATCCCCGGGTCCGGCCGAACGGCCTGCGGGTCGACGTCCCGGTACCGCCCGATCCCCGGGGACGCTCGTTCGAGTGGTTCGTCCAGAACGAACAGCAGCAGGGCGGCCGCATCCAGGACGACCGCGGCGTCAGCCTGCCCGACCTCGGCGCCGGCCCCCTCCCCGTCCACCCCGAAAAGGACCGGTAGCGACGACCGCAGTGGCCGAGCGCCGGTCAAATAGTCATATATCTTCTTTCAATCAAGAAATTGAATGGGAAAACGGCTGCTGTCACAACTGTATGGTCCCTCAGTTTCATGATTCGACGACATTCGATCATTAATCCTTGGTCGGCTTTGGAACGAATCCGGCCGCTTGACCGACGCTCAGAGGACCAAAGGCGGCGCGATCATGTTTTTCTCGCGCCGCCGGAGAGCCAGGTCTCCGGGTCACCATACGGCCGCTGAAGAGCGGGATGGTGACGACGGTGGTGTCATGGGCTGATGGCCTTGGTCGGCCGCACCGGGGGCACCCGACAGGGAAGAGCACCATGGAGCGATTACGTAAAGTCATTGCCTGAAGGGAGGGATCGTCGGTGAACGCAAGCGAGAGTCGGTTGGCGGCGTTGGCCGGCATCCCGCTTGCCTCCCGGCATGTACAAGGCAGCTTCGGGCCGGTGACGCTCCGGCTCGCCGGGGCTCGTGCGGTGCTGGAACTCGACGACGGCCGCACTCCCCCGTTACGTCTGACCTGGACGGACGCACCGGACCAGGCAATAGGCCCCCGGGTCGCGGACCTGCTGCGCACCAGCGGCACGGCCGTGTTCGAACGACCCGGCCTGCTGCGGATCGCCGGCCGGAGGAAAATCACCGACCCGCCGTCGTCGACACCGGACACACCACAGTCCGTCCAGGTAACTACGGTCAGTGACGGCATCCGCCTTGAGATCGCCTCTTGGCCGGAACGCTCCCCAAGGGCCTGTGCTCCGCGGAACGCAGGCCCCGAAACGCCGGCACCGGAAACGGCTACGGCTACGGCTACGGCCCGCGACCCCGATGATCCCGTCCATCCCGTGACACGCGCTGTCGTGCTGACCCCCACGCAAGCGCATGATCTTGCGGATCTGCTGGAAGCATGGGCCGCCCTGCCGTCCGGATGACGGTCGGGTGCGTGACGGGCCTGACCGTGCTGTTCCTCGACATCACGCCGCCCGACCGTCAACCGCGCGAAGCAGAACGTCGACCCAGCGGACACCGGCCCCGACAACGAGGCCCACGAAACGGGCGGCCTCGGCTCGGGCCCGTTCCTCGTCCAACCGCAGATGTCGCCGGAAGAGCGCGACGATGTCGACCTTTCTGCCGTCCCCGGCGTCGATGATCACCTGGAGCAACCGGACCATGACGGGGTTCGGGCCGACACCACTGCCGACACCGACACCGACACCGCTGCCGCTGCCGCTGCCGCTGCCGCTGCCAACATCGTGCGCGCGTCCGCGGCCAGGGTTGAACGCCAGCTCGGCTATGATCGCGCTCCGCGCAACGTGCGCGTCCACCTCGGCCACGCAGGCGTCCTCGACGGACGGCACATGTTCGCCGGCGCACCCATGCCCGTCCGGATCGGTTGCGCCATGTGCTCCGGCAAGCGGTACGGCGACGGCTCGCTCGTAGAAGTCACGGTTGTACCGGCGCAGCAGCGCGAGCGACCGCTGGAGCCGCTCGTCGATCTCCCCCGTGGTGAGACCGAACTTCAGTTGCATGTCCGGCAGCGAGAACGGGTCGGTGATCTCGTCGCGGACGCCGAGCAGGAACTCGATGAGGATGTCCCGGTCGGCCGGGTCGACGCGCAGCGGCGCAGCCCACTCCGCCGAGCAGATCGCCACCTCCGGACGGGTCGGCAGGCCGCGCTCCGCGGCCGACTCCCGGCGTACGGTCGGAATGATCCGCTTGGACGTGGGGTAGTGGACGAGCTGCGCCCACACCGCCCGTAGCCAGTCCAGGTGCGGCGGGGTCCGCTCCCGGGGGGCGAAGTCACGCAGCATGGCGCCGAAAACGGGAACGTCCTGCCGCTCGGCCTCCGCCGAGGCGAAGTGCTCCCGGATGACAATCCATTCGCGGATCTCCTGGCCGGCGTTCGGACCGCTGGTGATCGTCGGCACCTGGCCGGCGAGCGCCTCACGCACCACCTGGTAGCCGCTCATGAGCCGGTCGGTCCACAGGTCCGTGCAGCGCCCGCAGAGCGGCCCGAGGATCTCGTCCGCGATGTCGAACATGGGTGGGCGCTCGGGCCGGCAGGCGCACGTACCGGGCTTGGCACGGTGGACGCCGCGGACGATCCGCATCCACAACGCCGGGCCGACAAGCTCGGTGTAGGCGGCAAAGGCTACTTCGTCGTTCTCATGCGCGATGTCGGCGATGGTCAGCGGATTCATCGGTCCTCCTGTGAAGGGCATGCCGAACCACGGACGGCACGGTGAGCAACAAACGCCATCTAGGCGTCACAGCACCCAGAGCTTCTGGGTGCTTCACAGGGGACCGGGATCGCAATGATCCTGGTCGTCGGCCGGACAACGCCCGACCTGGGCCGCAGACTGCATGTGCGGGCCGTCCCCGAAACGTACGGGAGGCAGGGAATACCTGTCAACACCGGCTCACACCTGGCGAATCGTCCCGATGGCCTGTCTCGCGGACCACAGCCACGCGGATCACAGCCTCCTGCCCCCGAGCCGTTCGACGCCGGGAACCCACGTCCGATCTTCACCTATCCCCCTATGCGCCTTCGGGCCGCCGGCAGCGCGAAAAAGATCATTGTGCTGCCGGTCACCCTGGCCATCCGCCTGCCAACGGAGAACAGATCAGACTAGGGGACACTGTGGCACAGGGCACAGCAGGGTATCCGTAACAGGTACGAACGAGGCATCGGCGTACGTAGAGCGACGACACGGAACGCCGACGAGGCCGGACCCCCTGAACCAGCTATACGATCATGGTGCTTGCGAAACGATCGCAGAGGAGTACCTCTCGGTCTTCCACGTCGTGATCCTCAACGCCCCCCGGCAGTCGGGCAAGACCACACTGCTGCGGCACATGCGGGACCGCCACGGCGGTACCCTCCTCACCCTCGACGACGAGCAGACCCTTCAGGCCGCGACCAGCGACCCGGTCGCCTTCACCGGTAGCGGCTCGGAGCCACGGTTCATCGATGAGGTTCAGCGAGGTTGAGACGCCCTGGTCAGGGCGGTCAAGGCCGAGGTCGACGCGGCACCGCGCCCAGGCCGGTCGCGCCGTCCTGCGGCCCGCTGACAGAGACCTTCATCTAGAGACCTTCATCGTCAACGAACTGGCCAAACAGGCCACCTGGAGCGACAGCTCGGTGCGCCTCCACCACTGGCGGGTCAGCGGTGGCGCCGAAGTCGACATCGTCCTGGAACGCAACGACGGCCAGATCGTCGCCATCGAATGCAAGGCGGCCGATACCGTCACCGGCGACGACTTCCGCGGCATGGCCGTCCTTCACGGCCTTCTCGGCCCCCAGTTCGTCCACGGCATTGTCCTACACACCGGACGGCAAGGAGCCCTTCGCTTCGGCGACCGCATGGTATCCCTACCGATAGCCGCCCTGTGGGAAACGACTCCGAGGCCGCCTGGTTCGCTGCTGGGATGATGCCCGGGGAGAACGACCCAGCCATGATGACCCCGCATGTCGCGTTTGTACAGAAGCCAGGTGACTTCGTCGACCCGGAGAAGCCCAGGCCCGGGGACCTCCCACCCACACACAGCTGATGATCCACACCCAAAATACGCCGAATTCCGACGTCAACCTTCCACTTTCCGCAGCCCACACAGAACAAATGCCGACACACGCAGGGTCGATGTTTCAATCCGACTCGGAAAGTTCCTGCTGTGCGACTGCAGTGGGAGCCGCAGCCCCCGCCGTCCCGGACGTTTCAATCCGACTCGGAAAGTTCCTGCTGTGCGACAGCCGCAATCCGAGACGCTGGGGGTCATCCCAGGGCTGCGGGAAGGTTGCGCAGAGTTTCGATCAGCTGCGTTA